>VGOP01000008.1 GCA_016875875.1 Chloroflexota bacterium
TCGGCGAGCAAGAAGCCACAATTATACGATTGAGACCTGCTGTTTTGATATCCTCTTTAATCAGGTTTTGCCCCGGCTCAGAGCACATGAACTTGTAGTCGCGAGCTACTGCTACTGAATCTAAATCCTTAGCAAAGCGGCTAACCTCCGCTACATCAACTGTACCGGCAATATTACTGCCGCAATGACAGACATACACCCCAATTCGTGGTTCCATTTTCTACTCCCCTGTGTTACCTAAGCAATATTCCTGCAATCTCAGCCATGATCTGTTCGGTGGTGAAATGCTTGCCAGTTATTGCATTACTAGGGCAGGCGGCGACGCACACCCCACACCCCTTACACAAAGCTTCATTAACTTGGCTTACGCTTTTTTCAGTGTCGAAGGAAATAGCTTTAAAGGGGCAAAGGCCTTCACAAGTGCGACAGCCAGCACAACGCTCTTCATTAATAACTGCCGTAGTTGCCTCGACCTCTACCTGACCCTTACTAATCATTGCCATGACTCGAGCTGCGGCAGCGGAAGCTTGGGAAATAGTATCCGGTATGTCCTTCGGTCCCTGGCAACAACCCACTACAAATATCCCATCGCTCATAGTAGCTACTGGGTCCATCTTCGGGTGCCTTTCGAGGAAGAAACCATCAGCACTTCGGCTGACACCGAATTGGCGACTAACCGCTTCCATATCTCGTTGCGGCTCCAAAGCGGTGCTAATAATGACCATATCTACCGGTTGGCGGTGCTGCGAGCCATTCTTTAACGTATAGTGAACAATAAGCTTGCCTTCCTCTTCTGGTTTTTCAGGTGAGTCAGTTACTGCAGTAGGTCGGGCCTTGACAAAGACTGTCCCTTCGTCAGTAACTCGATTATAAAACTCCTCATAGCCTTTACCAAAGCTCCTAATGTCCGCATAGAACTCGTATACCTTGGCCCCACGAATGTGTTCTCTTATCAGGTGGCCGAACTTCATGGAATACATGCAACAAACTCGTGAGCAATACTCATGATAGTTTTCATCTCTACTACCAGCACAGTGGATAATAGCCACGCTCTCAGGATGGGAGCCATCCTTAAGCACAATTTCGCCTTGCGTCGGCCCCGCAGAATTAACTAACCGCTCAAACTCAAGGCTGGTGATAACATTAGCCAGTTTGCCATAGCCATATTCATAAATACCCGAAGGTTTAAAGACATCATAGCCGGTAGCCAGAATTATATTACCGACGTCGACTTCGATTATTTCGTCTTTCTGCTCGAAATCGATAGCATTTGCCTCACAAAATTTCTCGCAGGCACGGCAGGTGCCTTTTAAAAAATAAGCGCAGTGCTCAGTATCAATCACCGGTATGTTTGGTACCGCCTGCGCAAATGGAGTATATATAGCTTTTCTAGTGCTTAGACCAAGATCAAACTCACTTTGTGCCTTCCACGGGCATTTTCCCTGACATAAACCGCAACCGGTACATTTATCCTTATCGACATATCGTGCCTTTTTTCTAATCTTAACCTTGAAATTACCAATATACCCGGACACTTCGCCCACTTCGCTATACGTCATCAGCTCAACATGAGGGTGAGAACCCACCAAGGTCATCTTAGGAGTAAGTATGCAGGCTGAGCAATCAAGGGTAGGAAACGTCTTGTCCAGTTGTGCCATGTGCCCACCAATGCTGGGAGTTCTTTCTACCAGATAAACTTTATGCCCTGAATCAGCAATTTTCAATGCCGCCTGGATGCCGGCAATACCACCGCCTACCACCAGGGTATCAGGATTAATGGGAACCTGCCTCACCTCCAGGGCGTCATGGTAATAAATCCGCCTTACCGCAGCGCTCACCAGTGCCTTGGCTTTACCCGTAGCCCCATCATGGTCTTCGGTAACCCATGAGCACTGTTCACGAATATTCGCCATTTGAAACAGGTAGGGATTAATCCCGGCATCCTGGCAAACACGGCGGAATGTGGGCTCGTGTAGTTTCGGCGAGCAAGAAGCCACAATTATACGATTGAGACCTGCTGTTTTGATATCCTCTTTAATCAGGTTTTGCCCCGGCTCAGAGCACATGAACTTGTAGTCGCGAGCTACTGCTACTGAATCTAAATCCTTAGCAAAGCGGCTAACCTCCGCTACATCAACTGTACCGGCAATATTACTGCCACAATGACAAATATACACCCCAATGCGAGGTTCCATTTTCCACTCCCCTTAAGTTTCAGAGGATAATTTTGGCACAGATATAATATAGGAGAAATGAAATAGCAGGATGTCCAATGGTATCATTGTATTAAGGTATTACGATACCCAACTGCTGTCAATTTGTCAAGTGCCGTTTCTTTCGAGTAGAGTTCAAATTGATATTAAGGCGTGCTGAGTGTTCGCCTCTGGGTAACAACTTCCATAGCATTTGGCACAGTTTGCTTGCAAGATTAAACTCGTCTGTTTAGCGTATCGCCGTGATTACATCTACCTTGACATACAGACGGTGCTTTGGCATATTATACAAAGAGACAAAGACACCATACTCAAAGACATGAATGAAGAACCAAAGCAGATTCACATAAGGATAGCAGAGGACCTCTACAAAAAACTAAAGATCAGATGTGTATATGAAGACACGTCTATTCAAGACTACGTGCTCAAACTTATAGCTCAAAGCATGGGACAGCATTCCGACGTGGAGGGTTCAGTACTCATTGTAGAGGACGAGGCGATTGTACGAGAGTCGCTCAAGGACTGGCTTAAAGATATCTATCAAGTGACAACAGCTGAGACCGGTGAAGAAGCACTGGAACTAATAGGAAAGATGAACTTCGATGTTCTGATTGTGGACGTGAGATTGCCTGAAAAAAGCGGCCTCGAGGTGCTAAAAGAGGTGAAGGAGATAAGGCCGCACATTAAGTGCATTGTTATAACGGCCTATCCCTCAGTGGAGCTGGCAGTCGAGGCGATGAAGCTGGGCGCCGTTGATTATCTGGTCAAGCCAGTGGCTCCTGAACGGCTGGAGGAGCTTGTCTGCGAGACTCTTCTTAAATGCAAAACGGCACTCAACAAGAAGTCCTCCACTGCCAGAGAGCCCGGCTCTGTAATTCATAAGGCAACTGAGTAGGCGTAAAGTGGAGAAGAGGCCGGCCTGCTTTCACAGACTATTAAGACGAGATGATAGCCAAACCAAAATTCGCTTTGTATTGGGCGGCTAGTTGTGGTGTTTGTGAGGTAGCAGCTACAAATTGGTGACAGAATCCTAAAGCTGGTAGAGGCGGTCCACATTGTCTTTTAGCCAGTAGTCATTGATGCTAAACATGAAGATGTTGAACCCATGCCCGGGTTGCGACCCATAACTGGTGGAAATTCCTCGGCCACATTCTATGCCTTACAGTCATGGCGCTCAATCCCTTTAGGCAACCCGCGTTTCTTCAAGGAAATCAAACCTGATTGGTTCCTGCTCCAGCGGTCTGGTCAGCTCATCAATCCAAGTGATATTTTCTGTACTTTAACCCTTGGACTACAAAATGACTCGGAGCAACACTAGTTAGTTCTACCTTCTAATTTATTCCTTAGCATTGCTATAGTTTTAACTAACAGGTACACATTCAATTCAACGCTGTTATTGCACGAAATGACGAAGTGTTCAGCTCTCCTTGACCTCGTCGCCTATCCACTTGAGGTAATCTTCGTTGCCGCCGATGATGGGCAGGGCGATTATCTCGGGGACTTCATAGCTGTGGACACTTTTGACAAGCTCAGTAATTTCGGGGAGCAGCGAGGCTTTGGTCTTGATGACGAGAAGGCTTTCCTGAGCTGACTCCAGCTTTCCCTGCCACCAGAATGACGAGTCTACCCTGGGTACGATATTTACACAGGCAGCCTTTCTCTGCCCAAGCAGCAGCTCAGCTATCTTGCGGGCTTCTGCCTCAGAGCTGGTGGTAACAAAGATGACTACCTTGCCGGTCTGTTTCATTCTTTCCTGCCAACTGCCAGCATCCTGTCCACAGCCTGCTTCGCCGTGAGGCGTATTTTCTCCGAAACTTTGACCTCCGGCGCCATCTCCTCGAGAGACCACAGGACTTTCTCCAAAGTGATTAGCTTCATGTTGGGGCACACAGCCTGTTCCGAGACAGGGATAAAGGTCTTGCCCGGATTTTCTTTTCTAAGCCTGTAGATTATGCCTATCTCCGTTCCCACAATCATTTGCTGAACATCTTCCCTCTTGGCAAACTTTATCATGCCACTGGTGCTCAACACCTCGTCGGCCAGAGCTATCACCCCCGGCTTGCATTCCGGGTGAACTACCACTTTAGCCTTGGGATATTCATGTTTGAGTTTGGTGATATGCTCAGGCAGTATCCGGGCGTGGGTGGGGCAAAAGCCAGGCCAGAGAATTATCTTTTTAGCGGTTTTCGTGGAGATATAGTGCCCCAGATACTGGTCAGGGACAAAAAGTATTTCATCTGCGTTCAAGCTTTCTATGACGCCAACCGCATTAGCCGAAGTGCAGCAGACATGTGATTCAGCCTTAACCGCAGCGGAGGAGTTAATGTAGCAGACCACCGTAGCCCTTGGATGCTCTTTCTTCTTGGCACGAAGCTGTGGGGCGGTGATCATATTTGCCATGGGACAGCCGGCATGCGTATCGGGAAGCAGGACCGTCTTGTCAGGACAGAGAATCGAGGCTGTCTCCGCCATGAAATGGACACCGCAGAAGACTATGACGCTGGCATCGGTCTTGGCTGCTCTCTGGCTGAGGTCCAAGGAATCACCAACAAAGTCAGCTATATCCTGAACCTCGCCCAATTGATAGTTATGGACGAGGATAACGGCATTTCTTTTTTCTTTTAACTTCAGTATTTTCTCAGTTAGCTCCGGCTCTCTATCCATGGCTCACTACCCTCCAATCGTTAGAGTAGACATTCATCCTCTTTCCCCTGGCAAAGCCGATAAGGGTAACGCCTAAATCATTGGCTAGCTTCACTCCCAGGTCAGTAGGCGCTGATTTGGAGATAAGCAGCGGAATATTTTTTTTAGCCGCTTTAAGCAATATCTCCGAGGAAATCCTGCCACTGGTGACCAGTATGTGGTCATCTGTGGGTATATCTTTCAAGGTACATTCGCCAAAAATCTTATCGATGGCATTATGCCTGCCTATGTCCTCGCTGAAAACCAGAATGCTTTTGGTATCGCATAATGCAGCGCTGTGAACACCGCCGGTCGTCCTGAAAATCTGCGACCGATGCTGAAATTCGCTTACCAGCTCGAAGACCTCGAGAGCCGATATTTTGGTCTGAGATTCTACTTTCCTCTGTCCACCGACATCGGCAGCGCTGTAAAAAGAAGTGCCCCGACCACAGCCCGAGGTGATAAGCCGCTTGAACACGAGCTCGCCAGCCTGTTTATTCTCCGCTTCGGTCTCTACACGGACCACGCCTCGCTGCTCGTCAACCGTTATATTCTTGATTTCGTCCTTGCTTTTCAGCAGCCCTTCGGAGGAAAGGAAACCGACTGCCAGATAATCCAGATTTTTGGGGGAACACAGCAGCGTTACCAGCTCTTGATTGTTGAATACGATGGTGAGAGGAAATTCCGTGACAACGACATCGTCAGCGCTGCTCTTCTCTACCTCGGTAAAACGAAATATAGGAACCCTCTCCACCTCACTCACTCTCTTACCCTACCTCTATCTGGTCTCCGGCCCTGACAGGTCCGCCTCGAATCACTTTGGCAAACACCCCCTCTTCGGGCATAATGCACTTGCCCACCTGCTGGTAGATAGCACACCCGGCATGGCACTCCTTGCCGATTTGAGTGACCTCCAGGACAACCTGCTTACCGATTGACATCCTGGTGCCGACAGGTAGCGACACCAGGTCTATTCCCTCAGTGGTCAGATTTTCGGCAAAATCACCGGGCTTTAATTCCAGGCCCAGGGCTCGCATCTTATCGATGCTTTCCACAGCCAGCAAGCTCACCTGCCGGTGCGTGCAGCAATCGGCATGGGCATCGCCGACAAGGCCAAAGTCATCCTTCAGAAGCCCCTCTTTTACGTCTTCCTTCTTTGTTCCCTTTTTATCGCTTTTGCAAACGGCGATAATGCTAGCCATAGCGTTGTCCACCGTTGAATGCGGTGAGCTGCTGGTACGGCAACTACAGGGCTGGCTATGAGCTTTTTGTCTTATAGCTCTTTGTTCAGTATCTTTTCTTTGAGCGTTTCCCACTGTTCCGTGGTGAGGACACAGAGGTTACCCTTCTCACCTATTTCCACCTGTGTATCTGTTACCTTAACCACCGGGCAGCAAGAACAATCTTTGCACAATGTTACGATTTTCACTTTTGCCTCCACTTGAAATTATGTCTAACTCTATCCGCAGCGCGGGTATTCACTATATTATAGTCTTATTCGTTCAGTTGGTCGAATGAATCTAAAATTTCCCACTATACTTCTCAAGGGCCTGGTAGAACGCTCTCCAGAACGGGTCAACAATGGGGTGCTCAAGCTTCTCCTCCTTGCCCCCTCTTACCAGCACCATTCCCAATCTCGGCTTGGTGAACTCACCGACAACCGAAGCTTTAATACCCTTGTGATGCAGCGCCTTCAAAATGTCCCCGGCTTTGTGTTCTCGGCAGGATATGATTAGAGTGCCTTCACTGATGGAAGCATAAGGGTCAATGCCAAAATGCCTGCATATATCCGGCACGCAATCCTCAATCACTATGCTTTCCATTTCAACTCTGACTCCCAGGTTGGCAGCTTGTGCGATTTCATACAGTCCGCCCCATATGCCGCATTCAGTAGCATCATGCATGGCGGTTACTCCGTTCTCTCTCACTCCGATGCTGACCGCGGTCATGGCATCATCCACCACCGACATCTTGTAAAATATCTGCTGAGCTTTCTGGCTGAAATCCTTTCCGAACTCACGCTCAATGAGTTGAGGGAACATGGCGGCGAAAATGCCCGTTGCCTCTATAGCCGGCCCCTTGGTAATGATTATCTTATCTCCGGCTTGCGCCAGTCTGGGAGTGACATATTCGTTCTTACTGCCTATGCCAACTAAAGTGGCTCCACCCACCATAGGATAGTGACAGTTCTCATACCTGCCCGTATGGCCGGTGATAATGAAGATTCCCAGCTTGACACACTCCTGGTGCATGGTGTTCCACATTATCTTCAGTTGTTCGCCAGTCATCTCCATGGGAAGGTTCAAATCAATGGCTAGAAACCCGGGCTTGAGCCCACTGGTTACAGAATCGGAAGCAATGATGTGGATAGCAAACCAGGCTGCCCTCTCCCAGCCATATTCAGGCACGATAAATACAGGGTCGCAGGTAAGGGAAACCGCCTTGTCTCCGATTTCCACAATGCCCACATCTACCCCATTCTGAGGCCCTACCAGGACTTTGTCGCTTTTGGCTCCCAGATGTGGCAATATAACCTCATCAAAGATTTTGGGCGAAATTTTTCCTATGTCTGGCATTACAGTCACTGGGGGCATCCTCCTGATTTACAGATTGTCAGTGTTTAATTCGAGGTTTTTATGAGTGGGGACATAGCTCTGAGCTTGGATACAATGCCTGGTAGCACATGTAGAACCTGATTTATCTCTTCCTCTGTAGTCCATTTCCCTAGAGTGAATCGCAAAGAGCCATGCGCCTGTAAAGGCGGTAGCCCCATCGCCGCCAGAATATGGGATGGCCCGAGATTCGACGAGCTGCAAGCTGAACCTGTGGAGACACAGATTCCCGCCAGGTCTAGATTCAATAGAATCGATTCACCTTCCACATAACTAATGCTAACATTCGCATTGTTGGGCAGCCTCATCACAGGATGGCCGTTCAACTGGGTGTGTTCGATGTTCTTGAGTATACCTTCAATTAGCCTATCACGCAGAGTGGTCAACTTCTGGGCTTCTTCGAGCATTTCCTGCTGAGCGATCTCTGCTGCCTTGCCCAAGCCGACAATGGCGGGCACGTTCTCAGTGCTTGCCCGCTTACCTCTCTCCTGATTACCACCATGCATAAAGGGGCTTACCCTAGTACCCTGCCTAACATACAGCGCACCGACGCCCTTAGGACCATAGAGCTTGTGTGCCGAAATGGACAGAAGGTCAACATTCAACTTATTCACATCTACCGGGATACGCCCAACAGCCTGTACGGCATCGGTATGAAAGTAAATCTCAGCCTCTCTGGCGATATTTCCTATCTCGGCTACAGGTTCTATAGTGCCGACTTCATTGTTGGCATGCATAATGGAGATGAGGATGGTCTTATTCGTGATTGCCTTTTTGACATCGTTCGGGTCGACCATGCCATAGCCATCCACAGGAAGATAGGTGACCGATAGCCCCTGTTCCTCCATAAATTTACAGGTTTCCAGCACGGCATGATGTTCGATTGAGCTGGTAATAATATGATTTCCCTTGCCATGTCTGGACAACGCCACACCCTTCACGGCAAAGTTATCCGCTTCAGTCCCGCTGCCGGTGAAAACAACCTCGTCGCTCGTAGCCCCAATAAGAGCCGCAACTTGATTTCGCGCTTTCTCAACGGCGTGCTTGGCTTCCTGACCAAGCGAATGTATGCTAGAGGGGTTACCGAAGGAATCGGTAAAATAAGGCAACATCGCCTTCATTACTTCAGGATGCGTTGGTGTAGTAGCAGCGTAATCCAGATATATTCTCTTCATCTGTTAGCCTTCGACAATATCGCCAACTATGGGGTCAACTCTAACGCCCTTTTCTTTAACCCAGGCAATGCCGGCTTCGATCTCTTTGTCCTCACCCTCAAGTTCCAGCACTACCCAACCCCTATCTTCCGATACGTCAGCACGGCGTATGTTGGTCACCACCTCAAATTTATGTGATAGGTTATAAATGATAGGCTCCTTTATCATCTCACGGGGAAAGGTGAACATCACTTGTCGCTTAGCCATCGTGTCCTCCTGTCTTTGTTGCGGGTAAGCTTAATCCATCCGGGGCAATGATTTCAAACCTGCACACCGAGCACCTCGCGGAACGACTCCAAATTGGGCTGGACATGAAAAGAACGGACAACATCTGAGACAATCTCTTGTGTCCTCGGGCCGGCCCCGGTGATGAAAGCAACCGTCAGCTGGTCTCTTTTAATGGCTCCAGCAGCAGCCAGCTTTTTCAATCCGGCAATCACTACCCCGCCGGCGGCTTCAGCGAAAATGCCTTCGGTTTGTGCCAGTAATTTCATTCCTTCAATAGCTTCTTCATCGGTGGCACTTGAAGCCCCACCCCCGGATTGTCTGGCGACCATTAAAGCGTGATATCCATCGGCGGGATTACCTATGGCTATGGAAGTGACCAGAGTCTTTGGCGTCACCGGATGGACATGTAGGCTGCCCGCTTCAAAGGCATGTACAATGGGTGAGCTCCCTGTAGCCTGGGTCAGATACATGTGGGTGTTTACCGGTCCGATGAGATTGAGCGTAGATAATTCTTGTAGCCCCTTCCAAATTCGGGTAAAAAGGAGACCTGAGGCAGCAGGCGCCACTATACAGTCTGGCGGTCGCCATCCCAGTTGCTCGGCCACTTCAAATCCCAGGGTCTTACTGCCCTCGGCGTAATATGGCCGGAGATTGATGTTGATAAAGCCCCAATTGTATCTTTGTGCCAACTCGGCACAGAGACGGTTGACATCGTCATAACTTCCTTCAACAGTAACCAGGTTTGGCTTATATATGGCTACCCCCACCAGCTTGCCCGGTTCCACATTTGACGGGACAAAGACATAAGCCTTCATGTTCGCTTTAGCAGCATGGGCAGCCACGCTGGCAGCCAGATTACCTGTTGAGGCACAGGCCAGGGTATCAAAACCGAACTCACGCGCCTTGGTTACGGCAACTGAAACAGCCCTGTCCTTAAAGGAATATGTAGGATTAAGGCAGTCGTTCTTGATGTAAAGTTCGTCTAAGCCCAGCTCACGTCCCAGGTTATCAGCTTTAAGCAGAGGCGTGAAGCCAGTACCGATGTCAATCTCCTCCTTGCCCTCAGCAGGGAGCAGGTCACGATAGCGCCACATAGTAAAGGGCCCTTCGGCAATCTTCTCGCGGCTGAGCACTCCAGCCATAGCCTTGTAGTCATAGTTGACCTCCACCGGGCTAAGACAAAAATCGCAGACCTTTATAGGTTGTAAGGAATATTCCTGCCCACATTTTCGACAGCGTAAACCTGTGGCGTACGACAAATCTCGCTCCTTCAGCCAGAATTCAGTGCCTGAGCTAAATCATCAATCAAATCGTTGATGTTCTCCAGGCCTACTGATAACCTTATTAAATCATCACTGATACCTATTCTTGCTCTGTAATCAGGTGGCATTGAAGCATGGCTCATGGTTGCCGGATGCTCGGCTAGCGAGGCAGCTCCACCCAGCGATTCCGCTAGCGAGAACACCTCTAGCCTTCTGAGAAAACGATTTACTGCTTCCACGCCGCCTTTTAGTTCAAAGGAAACCACACCACCAAACCCTTTCATCTGCCTTTGGGCAATTTCATGCCCGGGATGAGATTTAATGCCGGGATAAAACACCCTGCTGACAGCCTTGTGGCGCTGAAGATAATTTGCCAAAGCTATAGCATTTTCCTCGTGTTTCTTCATTCGCAGGGGCAATGTTTGAATTCCACGAAGCACCAGCCAGCAGTCAAAGGGCGAAGCACATGTGCCCATGGCATTTAGGAGAAATTGAACCCTCTGGGTCAATTCATCGGTGGTAGTAACCACAGCACCGCCGACAACATCACAATGCCCGTTAAGGTATTTGGTGGTGGAATGGACAACCAGGTCAACCCCATATTCTATGGGCCTGAGAAAGTAAGGGGTGGCAAAGGTATTATCTATAACCGTCAATATGTTGTGTTTTTGGGCAATATCGACCACCATCTCAACATCGGTTATATTGAGTAACGGATTTGACGGTGTCTCCATCCATATCATCCTGGTATTCGGTTTTATAGCTCGTTCAATCGCCTGTCTTTTGTTCATTCTGAGAAAGGTAAACTCCAACCCCAGGTCCTGCATTACATCTTGAAAGAGCCTGTAGGTGCCTCCATAGACATCGTCTCCTGAGATTACATGGTCGCCTGCCTTCAGAAGGTGCGCGACCGTAGTCTCCGCTGCCATACCGGTGGCAAAAGCAAACCCTGCTTTACCACCTTCCAGTTGGGCAATAGTATCCTCCAGAACTTTTCTCGTTGGATTAGCTGTGCGAGAATAATCATAGCCCCTCGTTTTACCCACGTCTTCAAAGGCAAAGGTTGATGTCTGATATATGGGCACCGAGACAGCACCGAATGTCTTGTCCGGCCTTTCTCCAGCATGAATGGCTAATGTTTCAAACCTCATATTCCGCCTCCTTCACTGAATTTGCTCGTAGCTCCTATCCTAATGAACAAGATAACCTCCCCACCACTCCAGTTGCATGTGGAGACCCATACCTTCACTTCGCCCTATAATCACTAACTATTGTATCCGTTTCACTAATTCAAGCAGCACCACACCGGTGGCAGCGAAGGCTATCCCAACAAGAATCATAAAGGTGCCAACACCGCTAAGCGCAGTGGTAACACCAAAGCCCAGAACAGAAAGATATAGATAGTTCTCCATGTTTATGGCCTGTGAGTAGGTCAGGTGTTTGGGGTTAGTTGGGTCATATTTTCCTCCGCCCAGCAGCTCTTGATAGGTCGGGGCTATGCCGTGACGATGTTCTCTGATAGTGTCAGCAGCAGCCTGTGCCTCCTCTGCAGTATCGATTACGTCGCCGGCTTTTGCTTCATCTTCCGGGATGCCGAAAGTCACCTTCTCCGCCCGCATTGCCTGCTCCATCCAGGTTTTCTTGTCAACTGCCTGGTAAATGAAAGTTGCTCCTATGGCAATGGACACCGCAGATAGAACCAGTACTACGACTGCTAGATATTTATTTATACGCACCACTTTTTCACCTCCTTGAATTAGATGCAGAATAATTTTGCTCCTGAAAAAGCCAGGTGGATATATAACGCTCGCCGGTATCGGGTAAAATTACCACAATCAGCTTCCCCTTGTTCTCTGGCCTTTTGGCAACCTCAAGAGCTGCCCAGGCTGCGGCACCAGAAGATATACCGGCCAGTATCCCCTCTTCTTTGGCTAACCTTCTGGCTGTGGCACCGGCATCATCGTTGGTTACTTTAATGATTTCGTCGATCAAATCCAGTCTTAGCACATCCGGAATAAAACCAGCGCCTATGCCCTGGATTTTATGCGGTCCAGGTTTGCCACCGGAGAGAACAGGTGAATCAGCTGGCTCAACGGCAATAGTCTTAAATCCGGGTTTTCTTTTCTTTAGTACCTCAGCCACACCGGTAATGGTGCCACCTGTCCCAACGCCAGCGACCAGAATATCTATCCTGCCATCTGCATCTCTCCAAATCTCCTCGGCAGTAGTCTGGCGGTGGATTTCGGGGTTTGCCGGGTTCTTGAATTGCTGCGGCATGAAGTAATTTCTGTTTTCGGCTACCAGTTGTTCGGCCTTTCGTATTGCCCCGGACATACCTTCGGTACCAGGCGTTAGCACTAGCTCGGCACCGAATATAGACAGAATATGCCTGCGTTCTACTGACATCGTTTCCGGCATGGTGAGTATCAGACGATAACCGCGTGAGGCACAGACAAAAGCCAGAGCAATACCAGTGTTGCCGCTGGTGGGCTCGACAATCACTGTATCTTTGTTTATCAATCCTGTTTCTTCAGCGGCTGTAATCATTGATATAGCTATACGGTCTTTGACACTACTACAAGGATTGAAGAACTCCAGCTTGGCCGCAACTTCAGCCTTGGCACCTGCCGTTATCCTGTTTAATCTGACCAGAGGAGTATTGCCGATAAGGTCAGTAATGTCTTTAGCTATATTGGCCATTAACTCACCTCCTGACTTTTCTAGATGAGGCAAAGCTCGAAGCTTTTCGAGCTATTTCACCATCTCTCAACTGGATTATTTTATGAGCCGATTTTGCGAGCTCCAAATTGTGAGTGACTATAATCAGAGTCAGCCCTTGCCTATTAAGGTTTTGGAAAAGCTGAAAAATTTTAAGAGCGGTGGCTGAATCTAGATTGCCAGTGGGCTCGTCGGCCAGAATAATCTTTGGTTCGTTGATGAGAGCTCTGCCAATAGTTACCCGCTGCATTTCCCCACCGCTGAGCTGTCCAGGTAGATGGTCGGCTCGAGCTTTAAGTCCAACGATTTCAATTATATCATCTATCTGGCTCCTATAACCGTTTCTTCTGCTGAAAAGGAGAGGCAACTCTATATTCTCGCGCACGGTTAAAGTAGGCAGTAGAAAGAACTGCTGGAAAACAAAGCCAATGTTTTCGCGGCGCAATTTCACCAGGTCTTTTTCCTTAAGGCCGTTGACTTCAATACCGTTCAATCTGAGGCTACCCCGTGTTGGTGTGTCCAGGCAGCCCAGTAGATTTAACAGCGTAGTCTTGCCTGAACCGGAAGGGCCTACAATAGCTGCGAATTCACCCTTTCCAATAGCGAAGCTGGCATCCTTAAGGGCATGTATTTCCTCGCTGCCCCGATGGTATATCTTGGTTAACTCTTTTGCTGAAATCACTTCTTCTTTCATTCCAGATTACTCCGTATAGCTTCCATGGGCGTTAAGCGCGATGACCTAATCGCCGGGTATATTCCACAGACAAATCCGATGATGATTGAGAACAACAAGCACAAGCCGATTAATTCTGGGTCCAGCACCATGAGTCTACCAGCCGGCGAATAAGGGATTATTCCTTTGACAAAACCTTCTATCAAGCCGGAGCCCAACGTCGAAAGCAGCAAGCCGATAACTCCGCCGATGACAGTGACGAACAGTGTTTCGATAATAACCAACCTGCCTATATCAAACCCGGAAGCACCCACAGCTTTCATCATCCCGAATTCCCTTACCCTCTCATTAACCGACATGAGAAGTGTATTGATTATACCGACGGCACTGATTATGATGGCCACAATGATGACAGATATTAGTAGCGTCCGTGCTGAGCCGACCAGATTCATAATGGTGCCCATCACCTGAGTCATAGTGACAACCTGAATGTCAGGGATATTCTCGAGCTGCTTTGATACTTCCGAAATCTTAGAAATATCGCTTACCCTGATAGCTATGGTTGTTATCTGTTCAGGTTTGCCAAAGACCCTTTGCGCCACCTGAAGAGGCAAGAAATGGAACTCATCATCCTGCGTGCCCGTCCTTTCCAGGATGCCAACAACGGTAAATGGTGTTTTATCTGGCCCGAATGGCAGAACATCGCCAACCTTTAATTTTTCATCTTCTGCCAGGCTTCTGCCAATTACCATTACATTGTCTTCAGTCTGAGAGAAAAACCTGCCCTCAACCTTCCACCATGTCTTAAGGCGTCTCATATCATCAATATTGATGCCATACACGATGTGTGGCTTCTCATCTTTATAGAACTGGTGAAGCAGCATGGGACTGGCAACTTCTATGCCATCGATTTTCCTCGTCTCATCTACATCAGAATTCGACAGGTATTTCGGGATGACGCCGCCGTGGATGATTAGTGAAGCAGCTTCATAGGGGCATCCTTTGGGCACTGCCAGAATATGAATGCCCAGGCTGTCAAGTTCGCCGCTCAGTTGCTTCTCGTAGCCTGAATTAAAAGAAAGAAGGCTGAATAAGACGGCAACGGCAATGGCTACTCCGAAAATGGTCAAGCTTGTCCTGCCACGACGACGTAACAAATTCTTTATGGCTAAAGTAACAAAATTCACAGCAAAAGCCTCCTTGCCCTAAAACTCGACCTTCTTGCCGATAATATAGGCGTCACCATTCTCGATAACCACTTCGCCATATACCTTTGCCACAGCTCCTCTTTTCTGTGGTATTACGAAGTTATTCGGTTTCAGGTCGACGTATACAGTTCCGGTTCCGTCATTCAAGGTGAACCAGCAGCCAGAGCCACACTCAGCTATAATCTTTCCTTCCACTACTACTGCCTGCCCCTGGTAACTTTCTGGTTTCCCCAGAATATCAGCTATCTTTACTATCTTTGGGCCTTCTTCTTCAGGCGCTTGGGGAGTCTCTGTTTCAGATGTAGCCGGATTTTCCACAACGGGAGTGTTACCTGCTACATTGGTGTTTCCCGGTTGAGTATCAGGCAGAGTACTCGCCTGAGCACAACCCACAACAGCTAAAACAAGGCCAAAAAGGAAAAGGGTTATTAAAATTTTTTTATTCACTCTCATACTCTCCTGTTAATTTTATTTTTATGGGTACGTTGTCCCCCGTTAGTTCAAATGTCATACATTACCATGTCCATTTTACCTTTCTTCTTTTGCATCTCTACCAGGTCATGCAAGGTTTTAGACTCCAAGACCCCATCCATTGCTTCTTTCAGCTCAACCCAGATATCGCGGGTGACACAAGAATCAGAGCGAGGGCAGGCCTTGGGGTCATTAACACAATCGACCGGGGCAATTGAGCCTTCAAGCAATCCAACCACTTCGTTGAGTTTTATTTCCTGTGGCGATCTGGCCAGCCAGACTCCACCACGAGCACCCCGCATGCTCCTTATCACCCCCACCGTTATAAGAGGAGTAATCAAACGCTCCAAATACAGAAGTGAGATCTGCTGCCTCTGGGCGACATCTTTTAACGGAACTGGCCCTTCACCCTCATGAAGAGCTAAATCCAAAAGCAACCTGGTTCCATACCGTCCTCTGGTAGAAAGTTTCATCACTCTACCTCACTTTGTTGACTAACATGGTCGACAAAGTATACAATACAATGGCATGGGATGTCAAGTTTTTGAGTACCCACAGCGTCATCCATAAAATAGTGGGCTAGTCCATCAAAAAGCTAGACACCACAGCCACAGTGGCCATAACTGCCCTTGCAGTTACAAACAATAGCAGGCGAATGTGAACATTTTATGAAGACAGCGTGAGATTTCTATGAATATTAGTGATTGAGACAAAAATTATCGAGCAAGTCTGAATTTGCATCTGCCGCTTTGTTTGCATTATTATACTGGCGGAGTGGGATTGAGATGGATGCTGTTGCCCTCCTAGAAAAAGCTAAAGAATACCTGCCTCCGGCTAAAGTGGCTTTGGTTGAGGCAGCGTATGAATTCGCCTTAAACGCTCATAAAGGGCAGGTGCGGAAATCCGGCGGCCCGTATCTAGACCACCCGCTACAGACAGCTACGATACTAGCTGGACTTCAGCTTGATGCCGCCACTTTAGCCGCAGCCTTACTCCACGATGTACCGGAAGACTGTAAAGTGCCCCTTACCGAAATCGAGGCAAAATTCGGTCCGGAGGTAAACAAGCTCGTCGATGGCGCCACCAAATTGGGCAAATTATCCTTGCGTCGCGGGGAAGCCAGAAAACGAGAATCTCAAGCCCAGAACCTGCGAAAGATGCTGATAGCTACGGCTGAGGATTTGAGGGTAGTTCTTATCAAACTGGCCGACAGGCTGCATAATATGCGAACTTTAGGAGCCCTGTCACCGGAGAAACGACGCAGCATTGCTCAAGAGACACTGGAGATATATGCGCCTCTTGCCCACCGCCTGGGTATCTGGCAAATAAAGTGGCAACTGGAGGATTTAGCTTTCCGCTACCTGGAGCCGCGCCAATATCATAAAGTGGCTCGCTTGATAGCCACTCGCCGAACGCAACGAGAGGCTTTTATAAAAGAGATTACACAGATACTAAAGCAGGAACTGGATAAAGCTGAGGTAAAGGCAGAAATCATAGGTAGGCCAAAACATATTTACAGCATTTACAATAAACTAAACCGATATGCAGCGCAAGGCAGGGATTTCAACGACATTCATGACCTGTTCGCTTTCCGGGTGCTGGTAGATGAAATCCCGGATTGCTATAAAGCACTAGGCACTATCCACAACTTGTGGCATCCTCTTCCCGAGGAGTTTAACGACTTCATCGCTAATCCTAAAGATAACGGATATCAATCACTGCACACCACAGTGCTATGTCAGGGCACAACTCCTTTGGAAATACAAATTCGCACCTATAACATGCACCGGACCGCCGATTTCGGGGTAGCTTCCCACTGGCGCTATAAGGAAGGTTCCAGCGAGGATACTCAATTTGAGGACAAGATTGCCTGGTTACGCCAATTAATCGAGTGGCAGAGCGAGCTTGGCAGCGAGGAATTCCTCGAATCGCTAAAAACCGAGGTATTTATTGACCAGGTCTTTGTTTACACGCCCAAAGGTGAAATAAAAGCTCTGCCCAAAGGTGCCACTCCCCTGGATTTCGCCTATCGCATCCACACCGAATTAGGACATCGCTGCATAGGCGCCAAGGTGAACGGTAGGCTCGTGCCTCTAAACTACGAACTGAAGAATAGCGAAATCATAGAAATTATGACTGCCAAAGCCGGCAAGGGCCCCAGCCTTGACTGGCTCAACCCTGACCTGGGATTTGTCAAGACTTCCCACGCCCGAGAAAAAATTCGCCAATGGTTTAAGAAACAGGAACGAACGCAGAACATCGAACGCGGTAAACAGATTCTGGACAGAGAACTCAAGCGGCTAGATATAGACATAACCAATATCGAAGAAACAGCACGGCTGTTCAATTATGAAAGCTCTGATGATTTTCTGGCAGCTATTGGCTATGGCGGCATTACTCCACATCAGTTGGCACTCAAACTAGCCATCGAACCGGAAGAAATCCCTGCTATAACCAAAACCGTACGCACCGAGAAGACAACTGCAGCAGGAATTCAGGTTTTAGGCGTGGGTGACCTACTTACTCAATTAGGCCGGTGTTGCAATCCCTTGCCTGGCGACCCTATTATCGGTTATATTACTCGGAGCCACGGGATTACTGTGCATCGCAAAGACTGTATAAATGTCATCAATATAGAAGATAAAAGGCGACTCATCGAGGTGAGCTGGGGAGAGATACATGATGTTTACCCTGTTGATGTACAGATCGATGCCTGGGACAGAGTAGGCTTGCTTCGGGATATCACTACTGTTATCGCCGAGGCCAAGGTAAATATATCCAGCCTGAACACAACATATCACAATGAAATTACTTCCGTATTTGCTACTGTTGAAATCGCAAATATGGCTCAGTTAACTCAACTATTGTCCAGAATCCAAGGTGTAAGTGGTATTATAAGCGCCACAAGAATCAGCCAAGCCAAAGCCAGTCTTAGTTCTTGAGAAAGGAGTCAGGATTGCCCAGAAGTAAATCAGCAGAAAAAGCAGCACGAGCAGCAGAAAGAAAACGACTACGAAATAAGTCGGTTAGAAGTGCTACCAAGACCCGTGTGACCCGGGCAGAGAAGCTTATTTCAAGCAACCAGCCTGAACCAGCACAAGAAGCAGTTGCAGCTGCCATAAGTGCTCTAGACAGAGCTGCCAAAAAGGGTGTCATCCATCCTAACACGGCCGCAAGGCGCAAGTCGCGCTTGATGAAAAAGTTTAATCAAGCCAAGCTTTCCAGCACTGCTGAACAGAAGGAAACCAGTGCTGACAAAGCCTGAAAAAACAATTTAACCTAATTGCGCCAACATTTGTCATGATTCGTAAAGCGCTCTCGCCAAAACAGAAACGTATCCTCCAGTTTATTCGAAAATTTATTGACACCAGAGGCTACCCGCCCACAGTCAGGGATATCGTCAGCGGCTGCGAGATAAGTTCTACCTCGGTAGTGGCATATCACCTGGTTAAGTTAGAAGCAACAGGATACATTCGCCGTCATGCTGACATATCACGCGGTATCGAACTTGTGACCAATCGGCCAAGATATCGCCATACCGTCTCCGTACCGATAATAGGCGAAATAGCCGCCGGTGAGCCAATTCCAGTTCCTCATTCAGAAACTTGGGACACAGTTGCCTCTGAAGAATTTGAAGTTACTGAGGACTTGACGCGGCGTAAACAGAGGGTCTATGCCCTTAGGGTGAAGGGAAACTCCATGATTGACGCCCTGATAAAGGACGGCGATATTGTTTTAATGGAATACGTGAACAACGCCGAAGATGGCGATATGGTAGCTGCTTGGCTCAAGGCAGAAAAGGAAGTCACCCTCAAAAAATTGTTCAGAGAAACCAACCGTATTCGCCTCGAACCGGCAAATACCCAGATGCACGCCATTTATACCACTCCAGATAATGTGGAAATTCAAGGCAAGGTTATTACCGTAATTCGTCAGCTAGCTCGATGAAAATGTTCAGTTTGACTCTCAGTGCAAAATTAGTGTAAAAGTAAGATAAATGCTGATTTCTCAGTTTCAGGCTGTTGGACGCGACCTCTGTGCCCGAGGTTTGGTATCCTCTCACAGTGGTAATCTCAGCATTAGACTAGGAGAACGCTTATGCATCACTCACCGAGGCAGCATGTTGAGTTGTCTTGAAGAACATGACATTGTGGAAACTGGTATCAATAAAAACGACCGGTTCACCCCCTTAGCCTCAACAGAACTGGCAGTCCATCGCGCCATATATAAACGCACGCCAGCCTCGGCTATAGTCCATGCCCACCCTGCTTATGCGGTTGCCTTATCTTTTTCCGAACAAGAAATCACCCCTTGTGATGTCGAAGGAAGTCTACTATTGCCAAAAGTGCCGATTCTAGGCTGGGGAACAACCGTGAAGCCTGAGGAACCTGCTGAAGAAATAGCCGAGGCACTCGCAAGATGCAAGATCGTTCTAGTATATGGCCATGGAAGCTTTGCTGCCGCTCAATTGCTTGAAGAAGCTTACCAATATACTACAGCTTTAGAAGAAAGTTGCCGTCTTCTCTACCTGCTCAAAACCCTGCGAATAAAGCTCCGCTAGCCACTCCCACCCGGCAACTATAAGCTTGGGGATAAAATCCGAAAATAACCAGCGATTGCAGTCAGGTTATTGGTACCATTTGGCTAATCTTTAAGATTAACTCTATTTTGCCTTTACCAGTTTAGAATATGCCGAAGTGCACCAATGGAGATACTTTGGATTCTTGCCCTTTATTACGTCGAAATATAGGCGCTGTAATTCCTTGGTCACCTTTCCTATTTTCCCATCTCCCACCGGGCGATGGTCAATTTCAATGACCGGGCTGACATGAGCAGCAGTGCCGGTAAAAAACACCTCATCTGCGGTATAAAGCTCGGTGCGATCTACTGACCTTTCCACAGTTTCTATGCCCAGCTCATTTCGAGCTAGCTGGATTACCGTATCTCTAGTAACGCCCAATAGGATATTATCGGAGCTTGGTGGTGTTAGCAGCTTATCACCCAGGACAAGGAAGATGTTCTCACCGCTGCCTTCGGAAACATGACCATCGTGGTTAAGCAAAATGGCTTCATCGAAGCCTCGCTCGTTAGCTTCGGTTTTAGCCAGAGCGCTGTTCACGTAGATGCCGGTAATCTTGCCCCTGGCTGGAATCATGGTATCATCAACACGCCGCCACGAAGAGGTACAGCAGCGAACTCCCTCATCAGCATTGAGATAAGCGGGCAAAGTAGCCACTATGATGAGGAAATCATCTTCTAAGTCGTGTAATTTGACTCCGATAGCTTCTGAGCTTTTGTAAGCCAAGGGGCGGATATAAACGTCTTCACGGTAGCCGCTCTTTTCCACCAGCTTCACGGTTAATTGGCACATTTCGTCAGCCGAATAAGGAAGGTTTATCTTCAAAATACGACAGCCTTTAAGCATGCGCTCATAATGGTCTTTAACACGAAACAAAAACAGTTGCTCCTGCTCATCATTCCAGTTGCCGCGAATTCCCTCAAAACAAGCGGTACCATAATGCAGAGCATGGGTTAGAACACCAATTTTGGCTTCAGCAAGCGGCATAAATTGCTTTCGGAAAAAAGCGTATGGAGGCATCTCTCCCTCCTTTTTCTCTAAATTTCAATACGGGAAAGTCGGGCTCAATTATAACCTTGACTGCTGACAAAGACAAGCTTAACGGGAAAGCGAAGGGGTCTCTAATATGTAATCACCTTCACGCCTATCGAATATATCTTTAAGCGGCAAGGTGCGTCCAGTTTGAATTGCGGTAAAGCCGTATTTGTTGCGGATACGGTCAATAGCCTTATCTAAATGAGTCAGCCGCTGCGGCCTGGAATCAAGCAAATGAAGTTGCTTGCCATAACCGACTAAGTTTGATACTCCAACACCAACAAGTCGCACCAGTTTCCGCTTTCTAGCCAAAGCTTGCTCAAGTAACTTAACTAATCCAGCAAAGACGACTTCATCAGCATCTGTAGCTTCTTTCGAACTAATGCGGCGGGTGATGGTTTCAAAATCGGCATACCTCAATTTTAAGGTTATAGTTCTTGCCTGCTTGCCCTCTTGACGCAGTTCAGCGCCGACTCGCTCACAGAGATAACGCAGGACGGCCTTAAGAAAGGCGTGATCCAATGTGTCTTCAGCAAGAGTAGTTTCTCGGCTAATAGATTTAGCCTCGCCGGGTGGTTCCACCTCGCGGTTATCTATGCCATTGGCATATTGATGAATCATTACTCCAGCAACACCCAAACTACTCCTGCTTGCTTCAAGTGGCAAAGCTGCCAATTGACCAATAGTCTTTATTCCCATCGCCTTCAACACCTGCTCTGTTTTTTTGCCAACGCCGGGTAAACTGGCCACAGGCAATGGTGCTAAGAATTCCTTTTCTTGGCCAGTACCCACTTCAACCAAGCCATCCGGCTTACCCGAGTCAGAAGCAATTTTAGCCACCACTTTACAACTAGCCACACCCACCGAAGCAATCAGCTTAAGCTCTTTCCTGACACGCTCCTTTATGCGCAATGCCAGTTGATGTGGAGTGCCATAAGCTTCACAGCCAGTAATATCAAGATAAGCCTCGTCCAGTCCTGCTGGTTCCAAGCAAGGGGAAAAATCAGCCAGAATCGTCATAAATCTTTCCGACGCATCGCGATAGGTGGGAAAACTACCCTGAAGAAAAATGGCCTGAGGGCAGAGACGATAAGCCTGGGCCAGAGGCATACCAGCCCGAATGTCGAAAACACGGGCTTCATAAGAAGCTGAGGCTACCACACCACGGCGGTCAGGCCGCCCACCAACTACTACCGGCTTACCGCGCAAGCTCGGAGCCAGCACTTGCTCTACAGACACAAAAAAGGCATCCAGGTCAATATGTAAAATGCAGCGATTCACGTTCAACACCGATTATAGACTAGAGGCGGAAAGCTGACAAGGAAAACCTCAATATGAAAAATTAGTGCGAGGCTGAAGCCTCGCACTAAAAAGCTAAACTAAGTTTTTCGGGTCTCACACAAACTTCGGGGGTGGTAGCTTCTTCGGGTCAATCCCAAGTTCTTTAAGCCCTTTATTCCTCAACGTTTCCAAGAGGGACTTTAGTTTTTGGCGCTCGGCTTCAGAAAGAGCAGACATTATCTTCTGCACGGACTTCCTTTTCAGCGCCTGTTTATAAGCTTGCTGTCCTTTCTCAGTCAGGGTAATTCTTACCAAATTCTTTCTGTCCAAGTCTTTGGTTTTCTTCACCAGCCCGGCCTTTTTCATCCTGTCTATAATTCCAGAAACCGAGTGAGGCCGTCGGAACATCATCCGTGATATCTGGGCCGGCGTCACCTTATCACCGATAGCCTTAATGACAAACAGCACCTCAGCCTGTGTGGCTGGAAAGCCATGTTGTTGCAATTCCACTTCCCTGGCATTAAATATTATGTCGCTCACCTGATGCAGCAGCACCCACAAATTGTAGTCCCGGTCCATTTCTGAAGCTTCTGGCATGATTTCCTCCCTCCTGAAACTAAAAACTCCCTAATTAGCCGATAGGGTTAAACATCGCACTCGGCAAATTAGTTCACCAAGGATAAAAAATTTACCTGATAGATTGATTCTATCACAACAATCTGCAAAAAACAAAGGCAATCTTTAGATAGCGCTGTCAGTTTTAGCTTTAGCTGGCGACTGGCTTCTCGAGACCAAGGCCTTCATTCGGCGCTCGAAGATTCCCCGCTCCAGAAGAACCTGCCCCTGACACTTAAAGCACTTTAGCCGGATATCAGCACCGACCCTCACCACCTGCCATTCATCACCCCCACAAGGGTGCTTTTTCCGTAAGCGGACTACATCGCCCAGCTCTATTTCCATTCTCTTATCGGATAATCTGGCTAACTAACTTATTGATACTATCGCGTAGTTCTTGTGCACTATGTCGGGCAGCTTGAGCAAAGTCTTTTCCTTGAGAAGCGTAAAGAATTTGCCGCGAGACAGCGATAATCGCTTTTTCGCCATGGGCGTCAATACCATATTTCACCGTTGAAGCCAAATCACCACCCTGTGCCCCAATGCCCGGGATGAGAAGTGGCATCTCTGGACACAATTGCCGAATAGATTTCAACTCATCAGGATAAGTAGCCCCGACCACCAAGCCGATATTGCTCTGGACATTCCACTCCTTGGCTTTACGGGCTACCGCTTCATATAGCGGCATGCCTTGAATGCCAACTAGATTTTGGAAATCCACTGCCCCGGGGTTAGACGTCCGGCACAGGATAAAAACCCCTTTATCTTTATACTCGATAAACGGCTCAACTGAATCGAAACCGAGGTAAGGGCTGACCGTAGCTGCATCGAAGCCAAATATTTCAAAAAGGGCTTTAGCGTAGGCTTTAGCCGTGTTGCCGATATCACCTCGCTTGCCATCGCCGATTATCGGGATATGGTCAGGTATGTGTTCGATTGTCTTCTGTAGAACTTTAAGCCCGTCAATACCCAGAGCTTCATAGAAAGCTAGGTTGGGCTTATAAGCACATATCAAGTCGGCGGTGGCATCGACGATAGCCTTATTAAACTCCAGAAGGCTCACTTTGGGCATCAGCCCTGGGTCGGGGTCAAGCCCAACACAAAGCAGGCTCTTGTTTTGACGGCTAGCCGCCAGAAGTTTATCAACAAATTTCATGTCTAACCCGAATTATAGCTTATGAAGGTAAATACTCCAAGTCACGTCACTTTATTTCCGGCGAGGTAGACCGAGACTTCAGCTTCTAGTAACAAAACGATGTTGTTAACTAGATCAGGAAAAGGTAAATTGTGCAGGCGGCTTGAACAAGCGAGACGAACAGGGTTGCTGTAAGCAGAAACAGAGATACTGGCACTTTGAATTCATTTCTGCCCTTCTTGATGAACATGATATGAATTGTGAAGGCAAAAATTCCACCGAGGCTTAGAATGAGTGACAGTGTCAGGCCGGCGAAGGAGCGCTGGAATACCAGTACCAATCCCCACAGGATGAGAAAGACGAGCGGCAAATGGAGTAACACAAATCCTGCGCTGCCTCCGGGGAGCTTGAACAGTTCCCATTCTTTCCAGTATGCCGAGTCTATCTCGTGGGTTATTAGCAGCGCTGCATTGACCAGGTAGAGCCAGAACAGAAACTCAAACATGGTGCTATGATACTGACTTTATTCGATTAACGCAATGCGTCTCCTGTTTTTCGTAGGAGCCATCTGCCTCCCAGATATCCCCATTTATTTGAAGGTTCCGTCACTGCCAAAATAACATAACAATGTGGCTTTCTGTTCAGCTTCAGTGCTACAAGAGGTGATTTCTAGTGAAGCAGCCCTAATCTTCCGACATCGCGAGGACTGAAATCGCGAGCACAATGACCCAACAAGCCACGGATAAAGTACCAATGCGACGCATTGTAGCGTAAGTCTTGTCAAACTCAGCGGTTCCCACCTGTTGGAAATAGCGTGGGAAATAACGAAAATGGATGAATAGAGCATCCACAAGGAGTATTGCAACCAAGAGATGCTTCACTCCAAATATGATGGTGTACCCGTATTCATAATCTAGGGTCAACATCACTCCGCTGAGAATCAGAAGGATAAACCCGCACCAGGTTATGGGCGCAATGCGACGAGCGATGCGCCCGCGGTGCAGTCGCTGCTCATCTGTCCTTAGACGCAGCATAACCACAGCTGAAACAACTGTTCCACTTAAACCAAGGATAGTGCCAATGTTATGTAGAAGACTCGCGATTTCCATTTCAAGCATACATTATAGATACTACATAATCTGGTGTAAAGCTCAGCATTAACAGCAGACTGTGATAGATAATACTCTTATTTTGGCAACCGCTGCTCTGGGCAAACCGCTTTTATTATTGGTCTTTTCCCTTGGCTAGTTTAACATTGTGACGGATTGTGTAGTTAGCAATGAGAGAAACAAGCATAACCTTGTGCCCTAAAACACTCCCCAGTGATATAATGAGACTTCAGATGGACTATCGCCAGGCCGAAGACTATATCTTAAGTTTTACTGACTACGAGAAAATCCCGGGCATCGCCTACACATCGGCTAACTACGACCTGCGGCGGATGGAAAAGTTGCTGCAGCCGCTGGGCAACCCACACCTCGGAACCAAGACAGTTCACATAGCCGGCACCAAGGGGAAGGGAAGCACCGCAGCCATGGTTTCCCAAGCTCTCATCACTGCTGGCTACAAAACAGGATTATTCACCTCACCACATCTCCATACCTTAAGAGAGCGCATCAGGATTAACGACACTATGATTTCCGAGGCCGATTTCGCGGCTTTGGTGACAAGACTCAAACCAATCGTTGAAAAGGTAAACAAGGAAGCTGCCTATGGTGAGCTGACCACCTTCGAGATATTGACCGCCGTCGTCTTTGCTTACTTCAAGAACAGCCAGGTGGACTTCCAAGTTCTTGAGGTGGGATTGGGAGGCAGGCTTGATGCCACGAACATAGCCAAAGTCGATGTCTGCGTTATTACCTCGATTAGCCTTGACCATACCGAGATTCTGGGTGACACTATTGCCAAGATAGCCACCGAAAAGGCAGGTATAATCAAGCCGGGATGCATTGTGGTCAGTTCTCCACAAGTTGACGAAGCAGCTAAAGTAATTAGGCAGGTCTGCCGGCAGCAAGGTGCAAGATTAATTCAAGTCGGCAAAGACATCGCCTGGCACAAAACAGGCGGTGACCTATATCAGCAAACACTGACAGTTCAAGGCAAAACCGGCAATTATGACCTGACCATCCCACTGCTTGGTGACCACCAGTTGGAGAACGCAGCTACAGCCATAGCCGCCTTAGAAGCTTTAGTGTGCCTCGGCGCCAAGATTTCAGCCCAAAGTATTGTCCAAGGATTCACTAAAGTAAGCTGGCCGGGCAGGCTTCAGATTCTGGGCCGCGAGCCGATGGTGGTCATTGATGGAGCTCATAATGCCTATTCGATGAGGAAGTTAGTAGAAGCTATAAAGAAGTACTTTCAATGTGATAGGTGCTTTGTTATCTTCGGCACCTCGTGCGATAAAGATATTCCCGGGATGGCACGAGAGCTTAAATCTCTTGCCGACAATGTTATCATTACCATTTCCTCTCATCCCAGGGCAGCTTCTACCTCGATATTGGTCGAGGAATTTGCCAAGCTGGGCATTAAGGTGGATGTGAGTGAAAATATCTCTAGTGCATTATCTAAGGCTCTGACCTTAGCCAAAAAGACAAACCTCATCCTGGTTACAGGTTCCCTCTTCGTTGTAGCCGAGGCAATTGATTGCATCACTAGGGCGGCAGATGTCAACCGGTGAGGTTAGTAGTAGGAGGAGCAACTGCCTCTTTAGGTAATACTTCGGCGAAAAGCCGCTGTAATGCCATTGTATGGCTGCAAGTCTCCCATTGCGAAAAGAACGGACAGGTGCAATGCCATTTATCACTTTTATAAGTTACAGTATAGTTGTTATGCTCACCGCGAAAATCAGCGGAAAATTCTGAAAGGGTAACACGGTCTGGCTCCTGGGCATAGCGTTTGGCCTTCTCAACCTTACCGATAAGACTGGAATGCATGGCAAAACCTCCACGAATAAGTATATTACTTGACCAGGGAAAAGTCCACGACCACGCTTTGCTGGCTCTACATCATTCCACGTTCTCATTTTCAGAACACTATCAGCAGAACACGATCCAATGCTTCGTGGTACTGCATCCCGGATAGATGTGAGCGTAGCACAGTGCTGGATTCCGTAGCCCTTCCCACCCTTGCTGGGAGTATGGTATTATCTGGCAGAGAAACCCACGGATAGACACTGCTGGAGTAGGAAAAAGCAATGAGACGTTACTTAAATTTCATCATTCTTGCCGTCACCCTTATTGCGCTCTCCGCACTGATATATTTTGTTCACTACTTAATTTTTCACGATGTTCATCACATCTTTATTTACCTGGTCGGTGATCTGGCTTTCCTACCACTTGAAGTCTTTCTGGTGGTAATTGTGATTGAGCGTGTGCTGGCTCGCCGTGAGAAGCAAGCCATCATGCAAAAGCTCAATATGGTGGTGGGGGCTTTTTTCAGCGAGGTGGGAAACGAGTTACTGCAAAGGCTTCTCGGTTGCTTTGAGAAAGGCAATGATATCAGCCGGCACCTTGCTGTTAGACCAAACTGGACTCGAGCAGATTTCAAGAAGGCGATGGCATTTGCTAGAGCCATCGATGGTGAGCCAGATTGTAGCGGCATAGACCTCAACGGGCTAAAAAAGTTACTTGTTCAGAAGCGGCAATTTTTGCTGGCGCTGCTGGAAAACCCTAATCTTCTGGAGCATGAGCGCTTTACAGATTTGCTCTGGGCGACTTTCCACCTGACCGAGGAGTTGGAGGCGCGGAAATCGCTGGATGACATGCCACAGGCTGACATTAAACATATCGCCGGCGATATTCAGCGGGTGTATCGTCAGCTAATAGTCGAGTGGCTGTCCTATGTGGAACACCTGAAATCAAAGTATCCGTATCTTTTCTCGCTGGTAGCCAGGACACATCCCTTCCAGGAGCGCCCGTCGCCGGTAGTGACATAGCGCTAATAAGCATTCAGTTCGTCATACGAGTTTATAAGTTTTAGGCAATTATATACTTGACTTTTTGCTGAGGTCATGGGCATTTTTTGACGCAGGCTTATTGAATTGGGTAGACTTTTTACTATAGTTATGGCAGTGAGGTTTGAATGCCCAAAAGCAGGAAACTATGGCCGAGCTGGCTAGACAGGACTAAAATCCGCATCAAGAGGATGCTGGGTATGCACATCGTGCTTTGCGATAGCTGTAAGTGGGACTGGCGAAGTGCCTGCCACCGTCCAGAACGGCCTAATGCCACCTGGTGCCCAGATTACGAGAAACGGGGCACCTAACTCAACCTCAAAGATAGTTACCGCTAGTAGCGGACCATCTTGTACTGAGCCTTTCCATGCTCTCGGAATAGAATAAACTTTATGTTCTGCCCCTTTAGCAGATATTCCTCGCTCTGCTGGCGCAGCTTTCTGAAATCGGCTGATTCCAAAAAGCTCCGAAGAAGCTCTACTTTGTCTTCAAAGTCACTATCAGTTTTGCCAGCCTGCAAGTAACTGCGCACCAGATTCTCATACTCTTTTCTGGCTACGGTTTCGATGCAATGAGACAGGTCGGGGATAAGCTCAATCTGGACCATTTCTAAGGGTGATAATACTGCTTAAGATATGGAAATGCAAAATAGGCAACGGCTACCAATTCTTTGACACTGCCAAAGCCCGATGTTATGATGATATTGAATTACCCGGCCAGACATGTGGTTGGGTTGCATATGGAAGACATTAACAGTCTATATTTAATATTGTTTCTGATCTCCCTATTAGCGGCAGCCTTCTTCTGCAGTGCTGAGACGGCTTTTATTGGCATGCAGAGACTTCGCCTCAAGCACTTGATACATACCAATCACCCCAATGCTAAGGTCGTGGCCAAGATTTTGGAGCGGCCGGAGAAGTTCCTGGCTACTGTTCTTCTGGGCATCAATTTCTTTGAGACGGCGGTGGCTACTCTGGGTACGGTGATGGCTATATCACTGTGGGGTGAGAACTTAGGAGCAGCTATAGCCACTATTGTCATCACAATATTGACCTTAGTTCTTGTTGAATTTATTCCCAAAAGCTTTAGCGCTCGCTACGGGGAACGAATAGCTCTGCTCTATGCCAGGCCAATAGAATTCATCTCGATTGTCCTTTATCCATTCGTCTATGTCCTGAACCATATCGGCATAAGATTCACCAAGGTAGCTAAGGAAGGGGGTGCGCCGAGGCCGACGATTAGCGAGGAGGAATTCCGCACCGCAATTACCGTTGGCGAGGCCGAAGGGGTTTGGGAAGAAGATGAAGCCGAGATGTTGCATAATGCCTTTGAATTCGCCGATAGACCGGTCAGTGAGGTAATGCAGCCCCGGACAGATGTTACCTGGCTGAAACAGGGAACGAGCCTAACCGCATTTCTTGATATCTATCGCCAATATCCCTTCTCTCGTTTCCCTGTTTACAAAGGGACTACTGATAATGTGGTGGGCGTTTTATCGATTAAAGATGTGCTGATGGCTCAGGCCAATAACTCGCTAAAGGCGGATAGTCCGATTGATGAATTGGTTCGACCGGTGCATTTTGTACCCGAGACCAAGCGCCTGGGTGAACTTCTGGCTGAGATGCGGGATAACAACTACCACATGGTAGCAGTTGTTGACGAGTATGGTGGCGTGGCTGGTATAGCAGCACTGGAGCACTTGACTGCGGAGATAATGGGTGTTATCGGTGACGAGCTGGCAGACAAGGAGAAAGACTTTGTAACTATTGATGCCCACACTTTCGAGGTTGATGCCGGCCTCAGGGTGGAGGAAGTCAATGAAGAATTGGATTTAAGCTTGCCTACTGGTGACTATGAGACTGTAGCCGGCTTTATTCTGAGCCATCTGGGACGCATTCCAAAACAGGGTGAGCACTTGAGGTATAAAGACCTAAAACTGACTATACTTGAAATGCGGGGGCGGAAGATAGAGAGGATTCATGTGACCAAGGAAAAGGATGCAGCGCCTGCGCCTTAAGTTTAGCCGTGGTGAAGAACTCAAGTTCCTTTCGCACTTAGATTTGATGAGGCTTTGGGAGAGGGCTCTACGTCGGGCTGGACTCCCGTTAGCTTATTCGGAAGGTTTTACTCCCCATCCGCAGATTGCCCTGGCAGCTCCTTTATTAGTGGGTGTGACCAGTGAAGCTGAGCTAATGGATGTCTTCCTGTCCCGATGGGTGTCTCCGCAATCTTTTATGGCTCAGGTAGGGGAGCAATTACCTCGTGGCATCGAGCTGCTGGAGGTTTGGCCAGTTGGGCCGAAGGTTCCGTCACTTCAATCTCAGGTTAGATTTGTCGAGTATAGGGTTGAGCTAAAGACAGAAAAGGTGTCTCAGGACGTTGAGGCGGCTTTACAATCTTTCCTTTCAGCCAAGGAATTACCGTGGCACCATCTCAGAGATACAGGAGCCCGTTACTATGATTTGCGTGCCCTGGTAGATGACCTGTGGCTTATCGATTGCCAAGATTCTTTGTGTGTTTTAGGCATGAGATTGCGCTGCGATGAAAGGGGCGCTGGCAGGCCGGAGCAAGTGGCTAAGGCTCTGGGTTTCTCCCAACGTCCTAAATCCATCCATCGCATCAATCTGATTTTGAGCTGAATCGAAGTCGGTTAAGCAATGCAGCTAGCAGAGCCTCGTTTAAATACTAAGCGTCAAGAACTGGCTAAGAAATACGCCAGGCTTATGAGGCGCCTGTCCTTTGCCGAGTTAGCAGTAGTCGGCGCACTGCTGCTAGCACTTATCTTCGGTGGTATCTCAGTCAAACTTGGCTATTTCCTAGCTTTTTCTCAACCCTGGGCATCGGCTTTGTATTTTGTTATTTTGGTAGTTGGTTTGGGGTTAATAATGATGCCGTTGTCCTATTACCAAGGCTTTATATTGCCACGACGTTACGGTTTGTCAAGTCAAAAGCTCGGTGCCTGGCTAGCAGATAGAGCTAAAGCCTCAGCCTTGGGCTTTTTATTAGGTTTGGCAATAGTTATCGCTATTTACTGGTTATTAGACCGCTTCCCAGACTTCTGGTGGTTATGGGCTGGCATACTGTTATTTCTGCTCAGCTTGCTGCTAACGCGGCTAACGCCCACATTACTCTTGCCTATTTTCTTTAAGTTAGAGCCTCTCGGTGATGCGGAGCTTAAGCAAAGGTTGATGAATCTGGCAAAGCGTGTGCCAGCTCAGATTGTCGGTGTATTCACCATAGATTTGAGCAGCAAAGGCACTACAGCTAATGCCATGTTAGCCGGTTTGGGCAAGACGAGAAGTATTATTCTCAGTGATACTCTGCTCCAGCAATACACTGCGGAGGAGGTTGAAGTTATATTGGCACATGAATTGGGCCATCACCTCCACCGGGATATTCCCAAGCTTATCGCTATTCAAGCTGTCATGGTTCTGCTAGCCTTCTACCTGTCTGATTGGGTTTTAAGAGCCAGTATCATGCCTTTGGGGTTTCAAGGGATTGCTGATGTAGCGGCCTTCCCTGTGCTGTTCCTATCTCTAGCCGCTTTTGGCTTGATGGTAACGCCATTTATTAACGCCTATAGTCGTTATGTGGAGACATCGGCTGACGAGGCCGCCCTGGAACTGACGGCCAACCCACAGGCTTTCGTCACGGCAATGACCAAGCTCACTGACCAGAATCTGGCTGTAGCCGACCCCAGCCGTTGGGTGGAGCTATTATTTTATGACCATCCACCATATACTAAGCGAGTGGATTTGGCTCGGCGCTATAATTTGAAGGTTCCTTAAGGAGGCAAGCGATTAGACTTATTCTAGTTAGACATGGCGAAACTGCATGGAATCAGGAACGACGGATTCAGGGTGGCAGCAGTGATGTTGAGTTAAGCGAGGTCGGGAGAAAACAAGCAGAGAGGCTGGGGCTGGCGCTACAGGAAACGAAAATCGACGCCATTTATTCCAGCCCGTTAAAACGCGCTTTTGATACAGCGCAGGCTATTGCTAGCCACCATAATTTAACAGTGCAAGTGGAGCCCGATTTGCGGGAGATGGAGGTTGGTGAACTTGAAGGTGTATCTATAGCCGAACTTGGCACTAATTTTAGCCAGTTTTTGCTCCAGTGGCGGCAGGGGCAGGGCGTGAATAAATTGCCTGGTGGTGAGAGTGTAGTTGAAATGGCGGACAGGGTGTGGGCAACCATTCAGCCTATAATGAAGAGACATGAGGAGGAAACAGTAGTGGTGGTGAGCCATTTCTTTACTGTTGTGGTCACTATCTGCAAAGCTCTGGTATGGCCACTCAGCTGCCTTGAGCGGATTAGAGTACAGACGGGCAGTATTAGTATAATTGAATTGGGAGATGGGCAGACCCGCCTGGTATCATTGGGTGATACTTGTCATCTAAGAGAGGACTGAGTTGGCCAGGAAAGAGAAAACGCTGGAGCAAAAAGTTACCAGCTTTATCCGTGAGCATAGTCTTTTTTCAGCGGGTGACAAGCTGGTAGTGGCGGTATCCGGTGGCGCCGACTCAGTTTGTTTGCTTCATATGTTGGCGCAGCAGCGAAAAGAGCTGGGGATAGAACTGCATGTAGCTCATCTCAATCACCAGCTTCGAGATGCCGAATCTGATTCAGATGCCAGCTATGTTTCTGATTTGGCTTGTAGGTTGGGTGTGCCGGCAACGATTGAGTGTCGAGACGTGGCAGCATATCGTGACCAGAAAGGTGGCTCCTTGGAGGAAGCCGCCCGGGAGATACGCTATGGCTTTTTGGCCGAAGTAGCCAATAAGATAGGTGCCTCTAAGGTGGTGGTGGGACATACCCGTGATGACCATATTGAGACTATTCTTATGCATCTACTGCGTGGGGCGGGTACAGCAGGACTGTGTGGCCTGCAGTCTTGTTCCATATTGCCATACGGAGAAAACAGTGGGTGGCTTGAAGTAGTGCGCCCATTGCTTGATATTACACGGCAGGAAACGCTGGACTACTGCCAGCGATACAACCTGGCTCCGCGGAGCGATTCCTCCAATGTATCGCCAACTTTTCTCAGAAACCGCATTCGCCTTGAGCTGATACCTGTGCTCAGAAGTTACAACACAAATATTGATGAGGCTTTTATCAGGCTAGCAGCTATTGCTGGCGATGACATCTCTTTTATCGAAGAGCAGGCTTCATTGTTGTGGGATGAGCTAGCTAAGGAGGAGGCTGGTGCAATATACCTGGATATAAACAAGTTGATTGACTTGCCGCGTGCCATACAGAGACAGGTCTTTAGAATGGCAATTAAGCAGTTCCGTGGTAATCTTAAGGACATCGAGGCTGACCACATTGAGGCAATGATAGATTTTCTATCGAAACCAGCGGGCAAAAGATTATGCCTCCCGGATGGTTTGACGTTGTCTACAGAGTATAGTCATCTGGTCTTAGCATCGGCTCAGGCTTCGATATGCCCATTACCTTCTCTCAGAGGCGCTTCAGATATTAATATTCCCGGCGAAACTGATTTGCCTGGCTGGCGGGTTAGAGCGGATATAATTCAAGAGGTGGTTGGCGATGACAATGGTCTTGCTGCCAGCTTCGATTTGGCTAAGGTCGGTAGAGAATTGACAGTGCGGAGACGCAGACCTGGTGACCGTTTCCAGCCCCTGGGTATGAGTCAAACCAAGAAGCTCCAGGACTTCATGGTTGATTCCAGGATTCCCCGTTCCTGGAGAGACCGTGTACCATTGGTTTGCTCGCCAAAGCAAATATTATGGGTTGTCGGCTGGAGAATAGATGATAGGGTTAAGGTCACTGAAAATACGAAGGAGATACTGTGCCTACGGTTTGAAAGGTTAACCTGATGGCAGTGGATTTGGAATTGCGTCTACGTCGGCTTACGGTGGATGAGGCTTTGCCAAAGCTCGACCGTTACCTTAATGCTGCCTTCATGGCTGGGCTACCTTATGTGCGCATTGTCCATGGCAAAGGGACGGGGGTGCTGCGCCAGGCAGTGCACGAGATATTGGCAGAACATCCTCTGGTCAAATCCCATCGCCTGGCTGATTATGGTGAGGGTGGACTGGGGGTCACCGTAGTGGAACTGGCAAATCATTAGATTGAGTTTGTTGTGTGATTCATTTCTGTCATTGCGAGCGAAGCGTGGCAATCTCCAAATAGGTCGAGCCCCCGAGGTTAAAACCTCGGGGCTACACGTTAAAAATAATGCCAGGCTAAAGCCTGGCTGCTACTCGCAATGACAGTTAGAAACAAAAGGAGGCAATTTATGAACAAAATAGGTGAACGGCGTGAGCGGTTGCCGCTGCGTTTTCCCTTCAAAAAGGCAATGGAGAATTTCCGCTCCACGTGTTTGAGTCGTGACGACTATGACCCGGCGACCACCTTTGTCTGGGGACAGATGATGGCTCTGGGGGTATTGCGAATATTGCAGGCGGTCGAGGAGCGTTTCGGTGCTGAAGGACAGGAGGTATGCAGACGTGCTATAAACGACCTGGGAAGGGAAATTTTTCTGGAGATGGCTTCGGGAGTTGAAATCCCTCCAGATTTGAGCGATATAGAGGTGGCTTCGTTGATGGCTAGCTGGTTGAATGAGGTCCTGTACGCCTCTATAGAGGAGACCTTTATTAAGAACCAGGATGAGGCTGGTTTTCACATTCTCTATTGCCCGCATCAGGATGTTTATCAGCCTTTCGACTGCCGAGTGCAGCGATATTTTGTTGAGGGCACTATGCAGGCAGCACGTGAGCTATGGGGTGATAGGGGCAATTTCGATGCTTTCTTCCGTTACTCCATCCCTCAAGGCCGTGAAACTTGCCTTTTTGAGATGAAGACTAGAGAAGGTGAGGCAGACCCCTGGCGGCAGTATAGTGAGGAGCTTCAGCAACGTGCCTTAGAACGCATAAAGCTTAAGAAACAGGGAAAAAAGGGGCAAAGATAGACTCGGCCAAGCGATTTCAATTAAAGTTTGTTATCATGTCACCCTGAGCAGCAGCAAAGGGTCCTAGGTTCTGTAACATGGGAAAACAAGCAATGAACGCAAAGACTGTAGTCCTACCCAGACAAATGTGGTATGAGGAGGGAGAACTGCAATTGACATTCCCTGAGTCATGGGAGGTGGTGCCTTGCCTGATGAACGGGCACGACATTCCTCAGATAACCCCGGAACAGATAAAAGCTGCCTTTAATAATCCTGTAGGCAGTCCTACCCTTAGAAAACTGGCCCGAGGCAGAGCCGAAGTGGCCATAATCTTCGATGATATCTCGCGTCCTACCAGAGTTGCTGATTTGATACCATACGTTCTGAGGGAGCTAGAGGCAGCAGGCATTCCTGATGATGCTATCAGATTCATCTGTGCCACTGGTGCCCATGGCGCGCATACCTTCCAGGACTTTCAAAATAAGCTGGGCAGCGAGATATTGGACAGGTTCCCGGCTTATAATCACAATATCTATGAGAACTGCACCTATGTGGGGCAGACCTCACAGGGTACCAAGCTATCCGTCAATTCCGAGGTAATGAACTGCGACCTGAAGATCGGTATTGGTTCTGTGGTCCCGCATGCCCAAACCGGTTTCGGTGGTGGTGGCAAAATTGTCCTGCCCGGCATAGCTTCCATAGAATCGATCGAGGCTTTCCATTTGTTGGAGATAAAAGCCAAAGAGGAAGGTCGGGGGAATACTGTGGGCCCGGGCAATTGGGCTGAAAATCCCATGGTTCGTGATTTTAACGAGGCAGCAAAAATGGTGGGTCTTGACTTCAAAGTTGATACCATAATCAATGGTCAGGGAGAACCCTGCGCTATATTTGCCGGTGAGCCTCAAGCTGAATACTACGAGGCGGTTAAGTTTGCCGTGCCACACTATGCTACAAAACCTGTGCCAGGTGCCGATGTGGTGGTAGTGAATGCTTACAGCAAAGGTAATGAAGCTATAGTTGGCTTACTTATAGGCATACCGATGCTGATAGAGAAAGGCGGCGACATGGTATTAATCATGGACTGTCCTGCTGGCCAGGTGGTGCATTATCTACTGGGCAGTTTTGGCAGGAGCACAAGGGGGCGCTTATTCAACGCTGTTAACTTCCAGCTACCGTGGTTGAAGAAGCTGGTGGTATTGTCGCCGCAATTTGAGAAATCAATGGCCGACTGGCTGGCTATACCAGATACTATATGGGTAAAGACCTGGCCAGAGGTGATAGATGTTCTAACGCATGATTTTCCAAGTGGTGCCCGGGTGGCGGTTGTTCCTGATGGCACAATCCAATACGTGTCGTGGTCTTAGTTTTCAGAGGAGGCTGGAGATGTCTACAGCAACTACGGAGCTTATAGAGCAGTTCAAGGCAGAGGCTACGCGGGCTGGTTCGATAGTGTATGAAGCTAAAGACACCGGTGATATCAACGACTATATACTAAAGCTGGCGCGGGAGCGCGATGTGAAGCATGCGGTTAAGTCGAAATCCGCGGTGGCTAATGAGATTGGATTGAGGGGATATCTTGAGAAAGCCGGCATCGAGGTAAAAGAGACCGACCTTGACGAATGGATTGCCCAGATAGCCGGGCAGAGGCCAGCCAAGCAGAAAAGCGTTGAGCAGGTGGCTGAGCTTATCTCCAAGGCAACAGGCAAGAAGCTAAACCCCGACCCTCAGGTTTTATTGAACGCAGCCTGGCGAGCATTGAGAAAGTCTTATATCGATGCCGATCTGGGTATATCAGAGGCAGATGTTGCCATAGCTGAGACAGGGACTTTAGTCGTAGCGAGCAACGAGGGCAATTCGCGCCTGGTTGCTGTCTTACCTCGTTTCCACCTGACGATAGTCGACTGTGGAAACATAGTCCCGACCATGGAAGACGCTGCTGCCAGGCTTAAGTCGCTTGTCGGGCGATCGCCAAGTCAGAGAATATCGAGCTATGCCACCTATATCACCGGCAGAAATACAACTGCCGATATACCCGGTGCCATATTAGCCAGGGCTCAGGGGCCTGCAGAGGAGCACATTGTGCTGGTGAAAAAGGCTACAGGTAAGCGAGGTGCAAAATGAGCCGTGCCATGACCAAGCGCGTGCATAAGGCACTAGCGGACGAAAATCTACAGACCGCCCTTACCAGACTGATGGTGCTGATTAAATTTGCGCGTCAGATAGCATTCACTGACCTTGATTTTGATTCTTTAAGCAAAGAAATCCGCAGTATAAAGGAAAAGTCCATCGCCAACCTTCCGCAATTGGTGGAGCAGTTTAAGGCAGAAGCAACCAAGGCTGGTGCCGTGGTGTATGAAGCTGAGGATGACGAGGATGCCAATAGTTATGTGCTAAAGCTGGCGCAGGGACGAGGTGTGAAACATATAGTCAAGTCGAAGTCCATGCTTGGTGAGGAAATCGAGTTGAGGGAACATCTTGAAAAAGCCGGCATCGAGGTAACGGAAACCGACATAGGAGAGTGGCTTGTCCAGTTGGCTGGGGAAAGGCCAGCGCATATAACGGGGCCGGCGATACATAAGACCATTGAACAGGTGGCTGAGCTTATCTCCAAGGCAACAGGTGAAAAGCTTGGCCCTGATCCTCAGGCTCTGCTGGATGCGGCGCGTCGTGCTTTAAGGCAGTCTTATATTGATGCCGACATGGGCATGTCAGGAGCCAATATCGCCATAGCTGAGACCGGAACCCTAGTTATCGTGACCAACGAAGGGAATGGCTGCATGGCAACCACCCTGCCTCCGGTGCATGTGGCAGTGGTCGGTTATGAGAAGTTGGTCTCTAGATGGGAAGATGCGGCTACCATATTCAGACTGCTCAGCCGATGCACTGTGGGTATGAAGATGCCAGTATATGTCTCTCATATCACCGGGCCTAGTCGTACTAGCGTCATTCCTGGGGTCACACTGCGTGGTGCCAGTGGCCCTGGTGAAGTCCATATAGTCTTGGTGGATAATGGGCGCTGGCAGATGAGAGAATCCGCTGATTTCAGGGAGGCGCTGTATTGCATTAAGTGTGGTGCCTGTCTCAACGTCTGTCCGGTTTTCGCCTCGCTTGCCGGGCAGGTTTACGGCTATATATACCAGGGTGGCATTGGCGCCATATTAACTGCATTTTTACATAGCATGGACGAGGCGGAGGAGGTGGCGAGCTTATGCCTGGGCTGCATGGCCTGTAAGGAAGCCTGTCCTGCCCGAATTGATATACCGGGGATGATAACGCGGTTAAGAGCCAGTTTGGCAGAGGAAAAAGGCTTGCCGTGGATGAGCAAGATGGTCTACCGGAGCATCTTGAAGCACCCGCAAAGATTAGATAGAACGATAAGAATCGGCTCATACTTACAACAGCCTTTCGTTGACAAAGACCTTATGATAAGGCGGCTTCCCTATCCATTGAATTCGCTGACGCGGACCATCAGCCTTCCGGCGCTGTCGCATCAGCCATTGCGTGACAGACTGAAGGACTACCCGACGCCAAAGGAAGTGGGCAAGCCTAAGGTGGCTTTCTATTCCGGCTGTGTGGCCGCCTATGCCTACCCTGAAATCGGTGAAGATGTGCTGAAGGTCGTGAAAGAATTTGGCGCAGAGCTTTACTATCCGATAGAGCAAGCGTGTTGTGGCGCACCGGCGTTGTTTGCTGGCGATACTGAAACCGCTCTCAGTTTGGCCAAGACGAACATCGCTGCGCTTGAAGAGATGAGCCCAGATTATATTGTTACCGTATGTCCCGGCTGCGCCGCTGTGCTACAGCGAGAGTATCTGGAGTTGACCGCTGGTGAGCTTGAGTGGAAGCAGCGAGCCAGAGCCATTTCCAACAAAATTCGTGACTTCTCGCAGCTAGTCCTAGAACTGAAGCCTTCAGCAGAAAAAAAGCCCTCACGAAACCAGAAAATCACTTACCACGACCCCTGTCATTTAAGGCGGGGACTCGGTGTTTTTAATGAGCCCAGGCAACTGCTGGAACGGGAAGGCTTTGAGTTGGTTGAGATGGCAGATGCCGATGCCTGCTGTGGCTTTGGCGGTCATGTTGTGCTCGCTTACCCGGAGCTGTCTGCTTCGATTCTGAAGCGAAAGCTTAATAGCATCGAGGCAACTGGCATTGACACTGTAGTTACAAATTGCCTACCTTGCGTTCTCCATCTCAGAGGCGGCCTAGACAAGCGCCAGAGCAAAATCAAGGTAGTGCACAGCGCCGAACTTCTGGCGAGGTCCTTGTAAGTAACGTGGTTGGGCTAGGCGTCTAGTAAACAATCTGACGTTGTTGTCAACACTTTTTGGAGTAAAATTAGCGAAATATCATCATGTGACACTTGACAACTTTAATCTGTGTAGTAAAATATACTGCAATAGCAGTAAATAATACTGCAATTATATAAAAACGATGCTAGAAGCTCTTTTAGGGTCAAAGCTAAGGTCAAAAGTGCTGGGCTGGTTATTCACTCATCCCGATGAGCGCTATTTTGTTCGTCAGCTCACTAGCTTAGTGAAGGAAGATTCGACCAATGTGAGCCGTGAATTGGCTCGCCTGGAGAAGGCCGGTATTCTTGTTTCGACTACAGAGGGGAAACAAAAGTATTATCAGGCAAATCGGCAAAGCCCCCTTTTTAATGAGCTGCATGGATTGATGCTTAAGACTGTGGGTATGGCAGATATTATTAAGAAGGCTTTGGAGCCCCGCATTGCAGATATTAAGCTGGCGTTTATTTTCGGCTCAGTAGCCAAGAGAGCCGAGAATAGGTTCAGTGACATAGACCTGCTCGTTGTGGGAAATATCACCTTTGGTGAAGTAGTTGACCTTATTACAACTGCAGAAGGGACTTTGAACCGTGAATTGAACCCCGTGGTCTATGCATTGGCAGAGTTCAATAAGAGATTGTCAGAAAACCATTACTTTGTCAGTGATATACTATCAGGCGATAAAATATTCATAGTCGGGGATGAAAATGAGCTTCAGTCTCTGGTTGGGAAAAGGCTGGTTAAAGGAACATAAGCCGACATCACGTGAAATTGCTGAGCTTCTGGCAGTAGCTGATCGCTCTCTGAAGGATTGTCAGATCGCTGGACTAAGCAGTGATGGCAAGCTGGATATGGCACATAATGCTGCCCTGCAATCTTCTGCTGCAGCGCTAGCTGCTGCCGGGTATAGGGCAAGTCGAGAAGCTTACCACTACTATGTAATCCAGTCTCTTTCTATTACCCTTCAACTGGAAGAACGCATCATCCGCAGGCTTAATAAACTACGCCTTAAACGGAATATTAGCGACTACGAGCGCCCCGGTTTGGTTAGTGAGCAGGAAGCACAGGAGATGCTTGAACTGGCAAAACTAATACGCCAGAAAGTTGAGGAGTGGATACGAAATCACTATCCAGAACTCGCCAAGGAGCTTAATGCCAGCGCATGACATCATAGATAACCGAAAAGAGACACTGGTTGACCACATCAACCGTATACTGAACTCCACGGAAGCGGCACGGTTTGCCGTCGGCTATTTCTTTCTCTCCGGTCTCACCAGCATCGCCGGAAAGTTGAAAGGCATAAAGGAGCTGCGCCTGCTTATCGGCAACACCACCAATCGCGAGACACTGGAACAACTGGCTGAAGGCTACCGACGGCTGGAACTGGTTAAAGACGCCGCCGAGGCTCAGGCGTACCCCAAGAAGGCTAAAGAGAAGCAGATGGCTGGGGAGACTGCAGAAAATGTCCGCACCAGCATGGAGCTTATGGACCAGACCGATGAAGGGGAAAGCCTGGTAAGAGAGATGGTGCGGATGATAGAAGACAAGCGCCACAGCAATATCAAAGTAATGCACAGCGCCGAACTTCTGGCAAGGTCCCTGTAAGTAACGTGGTTGGGCCGCTTGATAGTGGGAGTTGGGCTAGGCGTCTAGTAAACAATCATAACGGAATGTTTAATTCTTGACACCTGTGCCTAACTGACTTAAAGTTATAGTATGACGCTTCAGACTATCCAGCAGTACTACACCAAAGTCGAAAAGCTCATTCAGTATGGTGGTTCGAGGAATGAGCGTGCCATACGTTCTGCTTTCCAAAACTTGTTGGAGCAATATTGCGCTGATAAGAACCTTCAGCTTATTCCTGAACTGGATTATAAAACCAAATACGGTACTACAGTCACGCCGGATGGTACGCTGAAAGACGCCTTGCGCCAAGACTGGGGTTATTGGGAGAGCAAAGACCAGTTTGATTTGCTCGATGAAGAAATTCAAAACAAACTCGATAAAGGCTATCCAACCACCAACATTCTCTTCGAGGATAGCCAGACCACTGTACTGATACAAAACGGGCAAGAGGTCGGACGTGTTGAAATCAACAATCCCGCTTCACTTCATGAGCTCTTGGTTCAGTTTGTCAGTTATGAACCTAAAGAGGTTCAGACATTCCGCCAGGCTATTGATAAATTCAAACAGGACTTGCCCGGTCTGCTCACAGAATTACGAGCTCTGATTGAAACTCAAGCACAGCAAAACTCTGCTTTTGCCCAAGCCCGAAACGACTTCCTTGAACTCTGCCGTGAATCCATCAATCCCCATATTGTCCTGGCAGACGTCCGCGAAATGCTCATTCAGCATATTTTGACTGAAGATATTTTTATCACCATCTTCAATAATGCCCAGTTTCACCGCGAAAACAACATTGCCCGCGAACTCTCGAAAATTATTCAAACCTTCCTTACAGGTTCAATCCGTCAGAACATTCTCAGCAAAATTGACCCCTACATTAAAGTCATTAAAGCCGCCGCTAGCAGCATCTATGACCACCATGAGAAACAACGCTTCCTTAAAGTGGTATATGAGAACTTTTACAGGGCTTATAATCCCGCTGGGGCTGACCGCCTAGGCATTATCTATACACCCAACGAAATTGTCCGCTTCATGGTTGGAGCCGCAGATTACCTCACCTACAAACATTTTAACCGTGTTCTTGGCGATAAGGACGTTGAAATCCTTGATCCTGCTACCGGCACCGGCACATTCATTACGGAAATCATAGAATACCTGCCCAAGAACTGCTTGCAATACAAGTACGAGAACGAAATCCACTGCAACGAAGTAGCCATACTGCCTTACTATATCGCCAACCTCAATATTGAATATACCTTTTTCCAAAAAATGGGCTTCTATTCGGAATTCAAAAATATCTGCTTTGTGGATACCCTGGACAATCTGGGCTTCATTTTTGATGAGAAGCAGTCGCATTTCCTTTCTATTAGCGCTGAGAACCTTGAGCGTATCAAGCAACAGAACCAGCGTAAGATTTCCGTCATTATCGGTAACCCACCTTATAATGCCAACCAGCTTAATGAGAATGAAAACAACAAGAACCGACCGTATCCCCAAATTGATAAGAGGATTAAGGAAACCTACATCAAAAACAGCACCGCTCAGAAAACCAAACTTTACGATATGTACTCCCGCTTTATCCGCTGGGCTAGCGACAGGCTACCGCCAAATGGCGTCTTGGCTTTTATTACAAATCGCTCTTTTATAAACGCCAGGACATACGATGGTTTCCGCAAGGTCGTATCTGACGAATTCTCCGACATCTACATTATTGACTTGGGTGGTGATGTGAGAGCTAACCCGAAGCTTTCCGGTCCTAAGCATAATGTCTTTGCTATTCAGACAGGCGTTGCCATAACCTTTTTTGTTAAAAATGAACACGGAAAAGGCATTCCTTGTAATATCTTTTATACTCGCCGCCCAGAAATGGAAACAGCACGGGAAAAGCTTCAATTCCTTGCCACCACAAAGCTTAAAGATCTGTCTTTTGACCGCATCCACCCAGATAAAAACAATAATTGGATAAATCTAGCTCAAAACGAGTGGGATAATTTCTTACCTGTTGCCTACCAAGGCAATGCGAAGATTATTAATCAAGAGTCAATCTTTATACGCTCTTGCCCTGGCGTAGTCACTGCTAGGGATGAATGGGTATATGACCTCAACGGAAAAACGCTGCTAGAAAAAATTCTCTTCTTGATTTCAGTCTACAATGCAGACTTGAAGAAATATCAAGCATTAACTACTCAGACTTCTATTGACGATTTCGTTGACTATCAGATCAAGTGGAGTGCAGGACTGAAAACAAACCTATTGAATAACAAAGTCATCAAATTCAGCCGACATAAACTTGCCACATCAGCCTACCGGCCATTTGTAGACAAGAAATATTACTTTGAGCCTTTACTAAGTGACAGGCTAACTCGGCATCATCTTGGCATTTTCGGAGGCTCCGCAGACAAGCCTAACATAATAATTTGCCTCTCAGGTTCATCTTCAAACAAGCCATTTCAGAGTTTGGTCTCTAATAAAGTGTGTTCTTTCGATTTTCTCGAGAAGACCCAGTGCCTTCCACTCCACCACTATGATAAGCATGGCAACCGCCTTGACAATATCACAGATTGGGCATTACAGCAGTTTAGAGAGCATTGCAAAGATACCAAAATCACGAAAGAATCCATTTTTCTTTACGTCTACGCTGTCTTGCATCACCCCTTGTATAGAGAGAAGTATGCCATCAACCTGAAACGTGAATTACCGCGTATTCCTTTCTATGACAACTTCCAGCAATGGGAGAGCTGGGGGCGTCAGCTCATGGACTTACATATCAATTATGAAACTGCTAATCCTTACCCATTGCAGAGAATTGACCTGAAAGCGGATTCTTCAAAGCCACCTATCAAATCCAAGCCCCTCTTGAAAGCCGACAAATTTGCCAATTCAATCCGCCTTGATACCATTACCACCCTCAAAAACATTCCCCCCGAAGTCTGGGAATACAAACTCGGAAATCGTTCCGCGCTTGAGTGGATTCTTGAATATTACAAAGAACGCAAACCAAAAGATCCCACAATCCTCCAAAAATTCAATACCTACCGGTTTGCCGACTACAAAGACCAGGTAATTGATTTGCTGGCAAGAGTCTGCACTGTAAGTGTTAAGACGATGCAAATCATCGGAGAAATGGGCTCGATTTCAAACGGAGACCATTCTCAGTAATCAAACTACTCTGATGAGGCCTTCTAAATAGCTCTCTGGGTAATGCGCCGAGTCAGCGTTGCACGAAACTGACAATTGTTACCTCGGTCAAAGTTAAGCAAACTGTGCGAGCTACAGACCAGTTATTCCTCGGTCATTGGGCCAGTTAGCCACCTTGACAGCAAGTGAGCTGGGATTTAACATAGCGACGGCATTTTATAGGTAATGCTGATTTACAGTTAGCACAGTTCGCAAAGGTGGTGAATTATGCAGGAAATAGTAACCGACCTCAGGGCTGAGCAGAAAGCCCTTGACGATTTTCTGTCCACTCTTAAAGACGAGCAGTGGGACCTGCCAACCCCGGCAGAAGGATGGATGGTGAGAGACTGTGTCTCGCACATCGTGCACATTGATGAAGTCGCTACCGCGTTTCTTGGCGGTGATTATGCGGCACTGGATGAAGCGGCTAAGATTGGGATGGCTTTTAATGAGACCGGCCCTAAGCGAGGGCGGACAATGAAGCCTTCGCAAATCCTGGAGTGGTGGAGGAATGTCAGAGAGACGGAGTGTGAGCATCTTATGAAAACCGACCCTAAAGCGAGGATACCATGGTTCGGGCCGCCGATGGGAGCACGTGCCTTTGCCACGGCACGACTCATGGAAACATGGGCTCATGGCCTCGATTGCTATGATGCTGCGGGTGTTGAACCTGTCGATACTGACCGCCTGCGGCATGTGGCCATGATTGCATACCTGGCGAGGCCTTTTGCCTATAGCGTGAACGGTTTAGAAATGCCGAATACTACCATTCGTATAGAACTGGTGCTGCCGTCCTCGCAAGCCTGGAGTCAGGGTCCTGAGGATGCTAAGGATATTATCCGTGGGACCGCCAGCGAATTTTGTCGTGTGGCAGTTCGGAGAAGGCATTGGAAAGATATGAAATTAGAGGTAATAGGTAGCGAGGCAAGACGCTTTATCGAGATAGTTCAGACGTACGCTGGCCCACCGGGCTCCGGCCGTAAGCCCAAAAAACAATGAACCTAAATAATCGTGCTGCTACAATCTGGTGGTTACCTTAGGTGAACCTGGTTTAAGGTCTCTTTAGCTATTAGCTCACGATAGGCTAACATAAGGCGTTGGGTTAGTGTTCCTGGTTTTCCTGAGCCGATAGGCTTATTGTCCAGCCGGGTCAGGGGCATAATTTCAAGTACCGAGTTGGTTAAGAAGACTTCTCTGGCTGTGCGCAGCTCTCCCAGCTCGACGTGTTTCACAACCACCATGATTTCCAGTGATTTAGCTAATTCCAGCACGGCCTCTCTGGTGATACCAGGCAAGGCGCCGCTTTCTGTAGAAGGTGTAATCAGCATCTGGCAGCTTACCAGGAAGACATTTGTGGTGATGCCTTCAGCGACAAAACTTCTTTCGTTAAGCAGCACCGCTTCGTCGGCACCGGCAGCCCTGGCTTCCTGCCGGGCCAAGACATTCTCCAGATAGCAGGTGGATTTGAGTCTGGAGAGCGGCGACTGGCTGTTGCGTCGATAGGATGACAGAATTGCCGTATAGCCTCGCTGGTAGCTTTTTGGTGGCAGTGGTACAAGTTTTCGGGCGACGATGAATACGGTGATGTCGCCGCAGGTATCCGGGTTAGGGGTTATATCACCTTCACCAGCCGTTACAGTAAGCCTGAGGCGGGCTTCAGCGAGGTTATTGGCTTTTAGAACGTCATGGCAAGCCTTCTCCAGGTCAAAAGTTTTTAGCTTGCGAGCTAGACCCAATGTCCTGGCGGCATGGTGGAGCCTGGCTAGATGGCGGTCAAGGCGGAAAATGGAGCCACCGTAAGAGCGCATGGTCTCGAAGAGGCCGTAGCCATAAAGGAAACCGTGGTCGAAGGGCGATATATTGGCCTGAGAGCGGGGAACCAGTTCACCGTTTAGGTAAATAACTTCTTCCAATTTTCACCCTCACCCTAACCCTCTCCCGTCAAGGGAGAGGGAATTGAGATTCTTCGACAGGCTCAGAATGAGCGGAGACAGGGCTCGCAATGACAGTTGGGTCGCTGGCAATGACAGAAAAGAAATGTAGGGACAGGTCTTTAGACCTGTCCGAAGTGGACAGACCTGAAGGTCTGTCCCTACGGGAGATTCTTCGCTTCGCTCAGAATGACAGAAAATGAAGGACTGGCAATGGCGGGTGGTCATTAGTAAATGTTCTTTGTGCACCATGGTTGTTGACATTGTCTTACTAGGCTGAATTTAGGGCCAGATAGGTTCGGTGAAGCGGAGGAAGTTAGCCAGCAGGTCATGTCCTGCTTCAGTGAGGATAGATTCAGGGTGTATTTGGGCTCCTTCGACTACGTAGTGTTTGTGTCTCACTCCCATTATCTCCCCTTCCTGAGTCCGGGCAGTGACCTTGAGGCAGGAAGGTAGCTCCTCCGGCTTGATAATCAATGAATGATAGCGGGCTGCGGGGAAGGGATTCTGTATGCCCTCGTAGATAGCTTGGCCATCATGATGGATAAGAGAAGTCTTACCGTGGACTGGTACCAAGGCTCGCCCCACAATACCGCCATAGACATGGCCAATGCATTGGTGCCCAAGACAGACACCGAAGATAGGGATTTTGCCGCCAAAGCGGAGTATGACATTGTTGGAAATGCCAGCCTCCAGTGGGGTACAGGGCCCGGGAGAAATGACTATATGGCTGGGAGCCAGTTCCTCGATTTCAGCTAGAGTTATTTGGTCGTTGCGATAGACCTGCGGCTCCCAGCGCAATTCGCCCAGATATTGAGCCAGGTTGTAAACGAATGAATCGTAATTGTCAATGACTAGTATCATGGTATTGTTTGTTGTTGCGAATGGCAAAAGTTTCGAAGTAGCACTTGAGATTGCCACGCTTCGCTCGCAATGACAGAAAGGGATTTGACAGTATCATTTGGTCTCCACAGCCACCCTCGGTGCCAGCCGAAGCGCCTGAATCAGGGCCTTAGCCTTGTCCATAGTTTCCTGATATTCTGACTCGGCGTTGGAATCATAGATGATACCGCCACCGACCTGAAAGTAGGCTTTATTGCCTTTGATTATAAAGGTGCGGATGACTATGTTGAGGTCGAGATTATGGCCGAAGCTGAGATAACCGATGGCGCCGGTGTAGACACTTCTTCTCGTTGGCTCGAGTTCATCTATAATCTCCATGGCCCGCACCTTAGGGGCACCGGTAATAGAACCGCCGGGAAAAGTGGCTTTCAGAAGGTCAAGGCGATTTTTATCGGGACGCAGCTTACCGACAACTGTAGAAGTTAAATGAAAGACGGTGGGAAAAGTCTCAAGTATAGCCAGCTCGGTAACTTTCACCGTGCCGTACTGGCAGACCCTGCCCAGGTCATTTCTCTCGAGGTCGACAATCATCACATTCTCGGCGCGGTCTTTGATGCTATTAAGCAGCTCTTGTGCCAGCATGGCGTCTTCAACCGGGTTTTTACCTCGTGGCTTAGTGCCCTTTATCGGGCGTGTCTCTACCCGGTCACCGTCTAGGCGAAGGAATCTCTCTGGAGAGGCACTGATGATGGTTACCCCATCGAAGTTCAGATAACTGGCGAACGGGGCTGGGTTAATTTGTCTCAAGCGGCGGTAAAGTTCATAAGGAGGAACGGTCAAATCGGTCTCGAAGCGCTGGGAAAGATTGACCTGGAAGACATCACCGGCGGCGATATATTCCCTGACCCTGTTAACAGCCTCCATATAGGCTTCAGGAGTGAAATTGGACCTGAGCACAGCTTCGGTTGGGCTTTTGGCGCTTTGCAGATTGGTTTCTGGGACAGTGGGTAGAGATGAAGAAAGCCGGCCTTTCAGCTCCTCAAGGCGTAGCCTGGCTCTTTTTGTTCGGCGGTCTTCGTCGAGTTCTGGGAAGCCTGTTGAGACGATATAGGCTTTGCCCACAAGATTATCAAAGGCGAAAATTGTGTCATAGAAACCAAAATAACTCTCCGGTAATTTCAGGTCGTCTATAGCTGTAGTGGGGAGTCGCTCGATGAAATGGCACAGGTCATAGCTGAGATAGCCAACAGCACCACCCCAAAAGGGGATAGTTGTCGGGACGTGGTCCAGTCTGTATGTATCGAGCAGCTTGCCCAGAATATCAAAGGGATTACCTTGTTTGATTTCCTGCTCGTCTCGCCGTATAAGCGTGACCTGATTGCCCCGGCTTCTTATTATCAGAAATGGGTCAGCGCCAATGAAGGAGTATCTTCCCAGCCTCTGAGGGTTCATGCCACTGTCCAGAAAGAAGCTGTGTAGCTCACCCTGGAACAGGCCAAAGGTTTCAGGGGGAGTTAGCGAAGCATGAATTTCCTCAATTAGCGGGTAACGGTTCATTCGCGTCATTATACATCTAGCAAGACTGGATTGAAATATCCATAGTTTACCAGGATTCTTGCTATTTTTATTCGGCATTGTATAGGAGTAACATTGACTTGACAACCAGTGCAGCATGTGCTAAATTTTCTTCACCTTAACGTAAACTGGAGGCCTTTAGGCAAGTGTGACAGTTTGAGCTTTGCTGGTGCTGTACTTAGAAATTCAGGAGGGATAGTGAAAACAGAAACGATAGCGCCACCTGAGAAAGAGACTATGAGCATTGGTGAGTTAGCACGGCGAATTGGCTTAACTACTCGTACGGTTCGCTACTATGAAGAGATGGGGCTGCTCGTAGGTGTGACCCGTGGAACAAACGGGCGCCGAATCTATACTGAGGAAGACCTTTATCAACTGCGCCTTATACGACGTGGTAAACTACTCCTGGGGCTATCGCTGGCCGAGATGAAAGAGCTGGTTGAAGTGTTCAGGCAGACTGGCACTGAAAGGAGTGTTATCCAGCGCAGTATTGAGATCTTGACGTCTCATCTTGACGAGGTGGAAGACAAGCTGAAAAAGCTGGAAAGCTATCGGAGGTTGCTGGCTGCAGAAATCAAACGAGTTAAAGGACTGCTATAAAATTGGCTGGACGATATAGGCTGGGGAACATGAGAAACGCGTACCTCCCCGTGCCTCGAAGACTATAGTAGATAGAATTTTGCAAGAGGATTAAATATGGCAGATTCAATTCGGGTTCTGTTAGGCAAAATCGGGCTCGATGGCCATGACAGGGGCATCAGAATGGTGGCGGCCTGGCTGCGCGATGGGGGCATGGAAGTGGTTTATGTGGGAACGCATCAAACAGCGGAAAGGCTGGCCAGAGCTGCCAGCGAGGAAGACGCGGATGTCATCGGGCTAAGCTTTCAGGGCGCTGACCATGTGCCCCTGTGTAAGCAGATGTTAGAGCAGATGAAGGCACATGGCTTACAGGACAGGCTCCTGGTTGTTGGCGGCAATATCCCTCGCGTTGATATCCCCTTACTTAAAGAGATGGGTGTGGATGCAATTTTTGCCAGTGGCACTCCAATGAGTAAATCGGTGGCATATATTCAAGAGAATGCACACAAAAAACGCAGCAAGGAGGCGAAATGACAACACAGGAAATCAAAAGCCGGTATTTTCAAGGGGCACGGAGGAAGGAAACCTGGTCAGGAATCCCGGTAAAGACAGTCTATACCCCGGAGGACATAAAAGATATCGATTATGCTCGCTCCATGGGTAACCCCGGAGAGTACCCCTACAAGAGAGGTATTTATGCCGATATGTACCGGGGTCGGTTGTGGAGCCAGCGGCAGATAACTGGCTGTCCCACCCCTAAGATGACCAACGAGCGGTTGAGATATTTGCTCAGCACTGGCGAGAGCGCCATCAACATCATCGGTGACCAGCCGACTCAAATTGGAATCGATTCTGACCATCCCTGGGCTGAGGGTTGTGTTGGCCGGGTTGGGGTGTGCGTTGATACCATGGATGACATGCGGCAGATACTGGATGGCATTCCCCTGGACCAGGTGAGCACCATGCTGACTCTGGTGACCCCCATTGCTTTGCCCTCCTACATGGTTCTTGCCGAGGAGCAGGGTATTGCACCTTCTGAGCTTAGAGCCACCAGCCCGATGGTTCCGCCTGTGCTTGGAGCTCCGGTGTGTATGTACGGAGGTAAGGAATGGTGGTTTGATATGGCCAAACGGCAGATGAAGGAGTTCATAGACAAGCTGGAGTACATGACTAAGAAATACCCCAAAATCTATGTGGCTAACTACAACGCGTATAATATTCGGGAGACCGGCGTTGGGGCTGCCGAGGAAGTAGCCTGGATCTTTGCCAATGCCTTCGAAGGGTTGAAGCTGATAACTGAGCGAGGGGTGGACATAGATGTGGTGGCGCCCAAGGTCAGCATTACCTTCAGCGTCATGATAGACATTCTCGAAGAGGCTGCCAAGTTCAGGGCAGCCAGAGCCATTTGGGCTCGCACCCTGAAAGAGAAATTCGGGGCTAAAGACCCGCGCTCGCTGAGACTGAAGTATCACGTAAACACGGCAGGGATCATTATGGAGCGGCAGCAGGCGACGATAAACGTTATCCGCGCTGCTTATGCTGCGCTGGCAGCGGTCCTTGGGGGCACGCAGTCGCTTCAGGTGGCCAGCTATGACGAGCCTATTGCCATCCCGACGGAAGAAGCGGCTACCCTCGCCGTGAGGACGCAGCAAATCCTGGCTAATGAGACCGGCGTTGCCAGCGTGGCAGACCCGTTGGCCGGCTCCTACTATGTGGAAAGCCTGACACAGCAGCTAGAAGAAAAAATGCAGAAGATCATCGATACCATTGAGGAGAAAGGCGGTATGTCAGCAGCTATACACAGTGGCTACATAGACCGGGAGATGGAGGCAGCTTGGTTTAAATATCAGAAGGAAGTGGAGGCTAAGGAGCGCATTGTGGTCGGCGTCAATGAGTTCACCATTCCTGAGGAACAGGATGCTGACGTGGCGGTTTACCTCGGCAAGGTGGACTTCGACTTGGTGCAACACCATATCGAGAACCTGAAGGAGTTCAAGCGGACGCGCGACCAGGCTAAGGTGAAAAAAGCCCTGGAAGCTCTGCTCCATGCCACCGAGAACGATGAATCTGATATCTGTGATTATGAGAAGGAGTGCTGCAAGGCTGGCTGTACCACTGGTGAGGTGAACGGGGTCAAGCGAATGGGCATCGGCCTGCCATACGACCCATTGGGGATTTTGGAATATCCATTCGCCTGAGATGCGTAGAGCAGGCTGGACGGGCCAATGACATGAAAGAGGCCTCGTAACTCTGATCTGCGAGGCCTTTTTGTATCTACCGTCTGTCTGTTTTATTTACTACTATGTCCCCTGTACTATCTTCGGTATCTCTTGCGCTTCAATGAACTGACGCAGCCGCTCGCGTGAGCCCGTGCTGTAAGCGTTGGCCCAGGCGTTATATATCTCATCCAGCGGGACATTCTCGTAGAAGCCATGGTCTTGCAGATAGTCGATGTGCGGATTTCCGTCTAAATCGCGAGGTGGCAACATGGCATCGTGCTCGCCATCGAATTCCACGGGGAAGAGGCGGTGTTCCTGACACACCTTAACCTCGAAGGTGGGGGTAACTTTGACCCACTTCTCGTCAATGTATAGCTCATCAAAACCATGGTAGGGGAACAGATTTGTGCCGAGTGTCTCCTTTACATTATCGGGAGCGCGATAATTTCGAATGTCAACAAAGTGTACGCGGGCAGGTATGCCCACAGCGCGGGCTAGGGTAGCCAGCAGAACCGCCTTTTGTATGCACATCCCCCCACCAGCCTTCAGAATGCTGCTTGCCCGGTAAGATTCAAGGACATCGAGTGGCAGATAAGGGAAAAATTTGATCTCATCCCTGCCAAAATAGAAAAGGCTTTTGGCTTTGTCGGCAACTTTTTCCTGTCCTTTGGTGACGCTTTCGGCCTTTTCTTTTATCGCTTCGTTTTCGCAGTCAAATGTAGGCGTAGCTTTCAGCCACTTTTCCATTTCGTTCATTTTATATCTTTCCTTTTACCTCTCCTGCGCCTTTTCTAACTCCTTCAAGCGGTTCAGCCGCTCCCGGGCAGCCATCCCGTAGTGTTTCAACCAGGCAGCGAGTATTTCGTCTACAGGTACATCCACGCGATGTCCGTGGTCTGCGACGTATTCGATATGCAACTTCCCATCCATATTGTGCGACGGGAATATGGCATCATTTTTGCCATCGAATTCCACCGGTATGATTCTGTTCTCCTGGCACATTTTCAGGTCGAAAGCCGGTGTAGCCTTAACCCATTTCCCTCCGATGTGTAGCTCTGTCCAACCGTGATAGGTAAATAAGTTTGTCCCCATAACCTCGCGTACTTTTCCGGAAACGAGGTGGTTTCGAATATCGGCAAGGTGTAGACGGGCAGGTATGCCCACAGTACGGGCAAAGGCAGCCAGCACAGCCGCTTTTTCCACACAAAAACCCTCTCCTCTCTTCAGTGTCTTGCTTGCTTTGTAGTCTTCAAAAATCTCCACTGGCACCAGTGGGCTGTATTTAATATTATCTCTCACCCAGTAGAAAAGGCTTTTGGCTTTGTCCTCGACTGTTTCTTTACCTTTGGTCAAATCTGAAGCCTTCTTTTTTATGGTCTCGTTATCGCTGTCAATTGTGGGTGAAGGCCTGAGATATTTTTCCATTTCGCTCATGGCTGTGTCTCCAGCACCTTTTTCATGGTCAGCCCGATTTCCGCAGGGCTGGGGGCTATAGTAGCTCCAGCAGTGGCCAGGGCTGCTATCTTATCCTGGGCTCTGCCTGAACTGCCACTGATGATAGCCCCGGCATGCCCCATTCTCCTGCCGGGTGGAGCTGTAGCTCCAGCCACGAAGGCAACCACCGGCTTGGTCATCCTTTCCTTAATGAATTTGGCAGCCTCCTGCTCTGCGGTACCACCGATCTCACCTATAAGCACCACCGCCTTGGTATCCTTGTCTTTCTCGAACAGCTCAAGTATGTCGACGAAGGTACTGCCGGGGAGGGGGTCACCACCGATGCCGACGCAGGTGGATTGACCGATGCCCAGGCTGGTTAGCTGAGCAACCGTTTCATAGGTAAGCGTGCCGCTGCGAGAGACGACACCGACATTGCCCGGAAGATGAATCTCACCAGCCATTATGCCTACCTTACACTTGCCCGGTGAGATTAAGCCGGGGCAATTTGGGCCGACAAGCCTAGTTTGTTTTCCTTTGAGATAGTTGTGTACCACAACCATATCTGAAACCGGAATGCCTTCGGTGATGCACACGACCAGCGGAATACCAGCATCGGCAGCCTCCAGAATGGCATCAGCGGCAAAGGCAGCCGGCACAAAAATCATGCTGGCATTGGCTCCAGTTTTCTCTGTCGCTGCCTCTACAGTGTTGAAGACAGGTACACCTAATATTTCGCTGCCGCCCTTTCCCGGCGTCATACCGGCGACAACTTTGGTGCCATACTCGATACACCGCTGGGTATGAAAGCTGCCCTCGCCGCCGGTTATCCCTTGAACGAGCAATCGAGTCTTCACGTCAATCAGGATGCCCAACTCTTACCTCCTTTAGCCACTTCTACTGCCTTGCGGGCAGCATCATAGAAATCAATTGCCTCAATAAATTTAATCCCAGATTTAGCCAGGATGCGTTTCCCTTCATCGACATTTGTCCCGGCCAGCCTGACGACAAGAGGAAGCCGGACATCCATCTGCTTATGGGCTTCAACTATGCCCTGGGCAATGATATCAACCCTGGCCATACCGCCAAATATGTTGACTAGAATCGCCTTCACGTTGGGGTCTGTAATAAAAATCTTAAAAGCGTTGGCAACACGGTTAACGTCATTAACGGTGCCGATATCTAAAAAATTAGCTGGTCTGCCGCCGGCCTGATTGATAAGATCCATGACCGCCATGGCTAGACCAGCTCCGTTGACCATGCAGCCAATATTGCCATCCATTTTGATGTAATTCTTGACACCCAGTTCGTTAGCCTTGACTTCAAGCGGGTCTTCCTGTTCCAAATCGTGAAGTTGCTCCATGTCTTTGTGGCGGAAGAGAGCACTGTCATCAAAGTTCAGCTTGGCATCGAGGGCCAGGAGTTCGCCGTCAGTAGTAACGACCAGAGGATTGATTTCGGCTAAGGAGCAGTCCTTGGCTTGAAAGAGTTGGTACAGGTTTGTCATCAGGCTGGTGGCTGGTCTCACTTGGGCTGGGCTTAAGCTCATCCCGTAGGCCAGCTTGCGTCCTTGGAAGGCTTGAAATCCAGCCGACGGGTCGATATAAACTTTGATGATCTTCTGTGGGCTAACTCGAGCTACCTCCTCGATATCCATACCGCCGGCTTCACTTGCCATCATTACTGGCATCCTGCTGGCATTGTCAACGATTATGCTGAGATAAAGCTCCCGCTGGACGCTAACCGCTTTCTCTACGAGGACTTTGCTCACTGGTACCCCTTCTGGGGTTGTCTGATGTGTTACCAGCCTGGTGCCAAGCATCTGCCCTGCCAGCTTTGCTGTTTCCTCTGGGTTATCGGCCACCTTTATGCCTCCGGCTTTACCTCTGCCGCCGGCATAGACCTGGGCTTTAATTGCCGCTTTGCTTCCAAGCTCAGCAGCTATCTTTTTAGCTTCAGCCGATGTATTGGCTACTCCGCCTTTGGGGACTGGGATGCCGAATTCAGACAGCAGCGCCTTAGCCTGGTATTCGTGTATTTTCATCCAGCTCTCTCCTCTTATATGATTAAGTGATTAATATAGATAACAGCGATCTGGCGGAGGGGGTGGGATTCGAACCCACGTTCGCTTTCGCGAAAACGGTTTTCAAGACCGTCGCCATAGTCCACTCGGCCACCCCTCCAAAACCATCCTAGTATAGGAAATCGAATTGTGTTTAGCAACCATGATTTATTGTCATTCCTGAGAGAGCTGCTACTTTAGTTAAAGAGGCTGTCCTAAAATGGAGCCCTGACCCTTTAGGGTCGGGCGCCCAAGGCTAAAGCCTCGGGGGCTACATGTTTTGATTTAACCACCTGGTCTGTTTTGCTCGTTGCGCGATGAGGGGGTGACTAGAGGGACCTGAGTATCTTTTCTATTTCATCTGGGCTAGAGAAACGCCCCTTTTTGATTTCCTTGATGATGCCATTGGTATCGATAAAGAAAGTTGTGGGATAAGTATCCACCCTATAAAGTTTTCTAACCTGCCCTTCTGAATCGAACAGTGCGGGAAAAGCATATGCTTTTTGCGTGATATATTGCTTGACGCTGATAAGGTCCTGATTATCCCTAACAGCGATGGCAAGTATTACTAGTTCTTTACCCGACCAGTCGCCAGAAATTATCTGGAAGAAAGGCATTTCCTCCTTGCATGGGTCACACCAAGTTGCCCAGAAATTGACCATCACTATCTTGCCTTGCAAGGCGCTTAAAGTTATATCTTTTCCATTGAGGTCTTTCAGGGTGAAATTTGGAGCGCGGTTACCGACTTGATTACCAACCTGGACTGGGGCAAGAGTCTTGAATGTTAGGTTGGTTGTGGATGTGGCTTCATTCCCACTGGCATCTTTTGATATTCCTCTGAAGTTATAGGTTGTGTTGGGGTCCAGTTGAGTCAGAGTAACACTGTGGCTGGTGGTAAGCTTTGAATCTAATGGTGTGGTTAAGCCGTATGTTTCCGTTTTTCCATATTTGACCTGACTGGTGGCAGGTTCATTTGTTGCCCACGTGACAATGGCACTTGTTTCAGTGATTCTTGAGATATTGAATCCAGAAATCGTTGGCACGGTTTTATCGGCTATGGCTAAAGTTGTCAATTCTCCTTCCGATGTGGTTTCCTTTCCGTCGGCGTCTGTAGATATCACAGTGTAGCTATAGGTTGTATTGGGTTGAAGGCCACTCAGGGTTACGCCGTGGCTGGTGTCTAAATTTTCTTGAGGTTTTATTTCGGTGCTGACACCACTAGGATCGCGCAATATAACCCGACTAGTAGCAGGTTTGTCGGTTCGCCAGGTAATGGTAGCACCTGTTTCGGCTGTTGATGAAATCGGCGCACTTTGGATGTTAGGACGTGTGGTATCTGCGGTGTTAGCAGGTGGCGATGGCGTCCATGTCTGGGTGACAAAGTAGTAGATGCCGCTACCGATAAAAAAGCATATGAGTAGAATAAACATGGTAGTAACTACTTTCATTAGCCCCTGCCGCCCAGAGTCTGAAATACCCCGTCCTAGAGGCATAGGAGGCATTGTTTGATATGGATATGGCCTTGCAGGCATCGGTAGGCTAGCTGATGTCGGTGTTGCACTGGCGGCTACAGGTGCAAAACGTGGCAGTGGCAGTGGCAGCGGCATGCCACTACGTGGCATAGCACCGGACGAGCTGTAATTTGAGCGTTGTCTGAAGCCAGATAGGGGAGGAGTATTTGGGGGGTTACTATGTTGAGACCTCGTGCCATAAGCTATTGGCGGTTGCTGACCTATAGAACTTTGTGGTCTCGGTGCAAGTGGGCGGCGTGCCGGTGGTGCGGTATGTGCTGGTGGCTGCTGCATCACCCGATGCTTAATTCCATAAAGCAAGCCACAGCCTATACAACGTCCTGATTCAGGGTCCATGCTCCCCCCGCACTTTGGGCAATTGTGCTGATGTCTTGTGACGGTAACTCTAGGTGGTTGCTGGCGCATGGCAGTCTGTGCAGTTCGCTGTGGTGGTGCACTCGAGGCTCTGGGAACTGCAGTAGCTTTTGGCCTTGCTGCTACGGCGGGTGAAACTGGTTGATTGGTTGAACTATGTTGCTCTGAGGCGCAGAGGAAGCCACACGTTGGGCAATACCTTGACCTTTGAGGAAGAGGCGCGTGGCAACGCAGACACAGCATTGTGCCGCAGTTCTTGCAGAATTGCTGGCCTGGGGGCATTTGCGAGTGGCAAATAGAACAAAGGGTTATTCTGGGCTGCACGCTATCACCGTTCTCCGATCAGTTCGGTACCACTATTGTTTCTTTTTATATTCTCTTCAGTGCTGCAGAGCATTCTGAATACCTTTTCTATATTATACACCTAGCCAAAGCATAAAGTGGAGTGCCATTTATAGTCCTATAGGAGAACTATTCGAGATGACAAGGTTAGCGTTTTTAGCCATATTTGGCAAGAAATAATGGACTTACCATGATGTTTTTGCATACCTAAGGCTGAATTACAAATAGTATTTATCATAGTGAAGGAGTTGAGGGGCAGAATGTTAGTCGAGACTGCGCAGTATTCCTGTTATCTCTTCTGTGTTTTCGAACCGTCCAGTCTTGATTTTCCTGATAATTCCGTCCGAGTCAATGAACACGGTCTTCGGTGTATAATCAACGTGATAGCTACTGTTGGCCGGGTTTACTTCCGTGTCAAGTAAGATGGGAAATGTGAACTCCCCTATCTTATCAATATATTTGTCTTCAAGTTTTGCAATGCGGTCGGCTCTTCCATCAATACATACAGTAATTATAACAAACTCCGGGCTCAAATTCTCATTTGCCCATTTCTCGTCTTCGTAGACCTCCCGGATAAGAGGAAATTCTGCGAGACAAGCTCCACAAAAGGTATTCCAGAAGTTAAGCAATATCTTTTTGCCCCTGAACTGGCTTAATTTTACCGTCTCGCCATTGTTAGGCGATTTTGAGTCATCATCTTGGTACTCCTGCAATTCAAAGTCAGAAGCTCGTCTCCCCACCCTGTCACCGGCTGGTATTTCAGAGAGAGTTTGCAGCATGTCGGCGCCGGAGGCTACGTTTCCGCATTTATCTGCTGACTTCACCATGAAGTAATAAGTTGTAGACGGCTCTAGGCCAATTAGATGAACCTTGTGGCTGATAGCTGGTTCTCCTGTAGATTCTGCAGTTTGGCCATAATCTCTTGTTTTCCCATACTCAACCTGACTTGTGGCAGTCTCCTCAGTTTCCCAGGCTATGGTGGCACTTACATCGGAGTAACTAACAACCTTGACTTCTAATATGGTTGGTGGTGTTGTATCTTTAAGCCGGAAATGTGCGGTGACGCTTTTATTCGAGTCCATGATAATGACGGCAGTCTCCGACGAGCCTGAAGCACCGTCCCAATAGCTGAATGTGTAGCAGTCGTCAGGGATAGCCATCAGTGTAATTTTGCTACCAGGCTCAAATGTGCCACTGCTAGATAAGGGAGATACTATCTTAATCTCACCGCCTGCTTCGGGAATCACATTTGTGCCCAGGGTATAGGTTTTAGATGAAGTTAGAGATAGATGGAGTGATTGAGTGCCAGGTTCAGCACTTTGGCTAAAGAATCGTGTGATGTGGATACCTCCCAAGACGAGACCACTAAGTACAATGCCAACTAGCAGACTTGCTAGAACTGGTCTTACAAAATGCCCCAGTTGGGGAAATTTCCACTCTCTTCGCTTGGCCTTTGCTATTTCTTTTAGAAGCGGACTTCGTGTTGGCGAAATGCCCTCCATCTTGGGTTGAAAGGATGGTGCTGCTGGTACAACAGGCCTCGCTGCTGTTGTTACGGCGCCTGTGGGCGCAGCACTTGTTGATCGATATTTAGCCCCAAGAAAGCCACAGCTTGGACAATCTTTATGAACAGCGTCGACGCTAGTACCACAATTAGGGCAGGTGTACTGGAGCTTGCCTTGAGGAGATTTATCTACCTTCTTAGCTGCAGAAGTTTGTTGCCGAGCTTTCTGTGCCTGTTGCCACAGCTGGTAATTAGGGTCCTCCCAACCACAGTAAGGGCAGATTTTGCCGTCAAAAATGTGAGCTTTAGGGCATAATCTTGCATTACAATTTGGGCATGAAAGCTCACCGAGGTTATCCTTCTTTACTCGAACGCGGCATTTAGGACACAGTATTATTCCCTGCACGTTGTCCTCGTTGCGCGTTTATTCATTGTCTACACTGATTACTTGATTTAGTGTTTTTGAGCGCTGCAAATAATACGCCTTCTTTAAATTATACACATAGAGAAGCTAAAATGAAATTATCTAAGGCTAGGAAGTCTGTCTGCTAAGCTGGTATCGAGAGTGGAAAGTTGTTTGGGGATTGTTATTCTGGTCTCGATTCGCTGATGACGCTGGCCCGCATAGGTCCAACATACCCACAACTGCGGTGATTTGGACAGCGTCCGTATGATTTGCTGGCCCTAGCATTGCAGCGGGGGCATATATATCGCGGCATTGTGCCTGAGGTTTTCGATTGCTTCTGCTTTGTAGTATCTTGCTGTACTGTTGGCGGGTCAACTACTACTGGTTTACCTGCAGCATTTGTCCCTTGAAGATAAATATCTTTGTGTTCCATAGGACCGATAAATCCACACTTCGGACATTTTCCAAACTGGACGTGAATTTTAGTTGCGCATCGGGGGCAAGCGTAGCGGGGCTTGGAATCGTGTTGCATCAATGTCAGCTCTTGTTAATTATCTCCGTACCCATATATGGTTTTAGTGCCTCAGGAATTTTTATGCTGCCATCAGCTTGCTGGTAGTTCTCCAGTAGTGCTATGAACACTCGGGGCAAAGCCAGCCCCGAGCCGTTAAGTGTATGGACAAAGCTTGGCTTAGCTTTGGACTCTGGACGATAGCGAATATTTGCACGTCTGGCTTGGAAATCACCGCAATTGCTGCATGAGCTTACCTCCAGCCATTCGCCGCAGCCGAGGGCCCACATTTCGATATCGAATGATTTAACTGCGGCAAATCCCAGGTCGCCAGTACACAGCTGTACTACACGATAGGGTATGCCCAAGCGGCGGCATACATCTTCAGCATTACTCACCAACTTCTCTAGTTCCTGATCAGAGGTTTCTGGCTCAGTGAACTTGTAAAGCTCGACCTTGTCAAATTGATGACCTCTTTTGATGCCTCTGGTATCCTTGCCTGCTGCCATCTTCTCCCGACGGAAACAGGCGGTATAAGCAACATAGTAAAGAGGCAAAGTGCCCGGCGGCAGTATTTCGTCGCGATGTAAATTGGTCAAAGGCACTTCAGCGGTGGGCACAAACCAGAAGTCATCCTCTTCATCGTGGTATAGATTATCGGCAAATTTAGGCATATTGCCTGAGCCAAACATGCATTCACGTTTCACCATGAAAGGCGGGTAAATTTCCGTGTAGCCATGTTCCTTCGTATGTAGATCAATCATGAAAGCGATGAGTGCTCTTTGTAGACGAGACCCTTGGCCTTTAAGGACATAAAAGCGACTGCCAGAAAGTTTGACACCGCGCTGGAAATCTATAATACCTAGTTTTTCCCCTAGTTCCCAATGGGGCAATGGTGTGAAGGAAAGGTCTGCTGGCTCACCCCAGGAGCGCACCACTATGTTATCCTGTGCACCTTTGCCAACAGGGACATCAGCCGCCGGGATGTTAGGTAATCGCAGGAGGAGGTCCTCCAGTTCGGATTCAACTTGACATATTTCTGCCTCTAGGCAAGTGATTCTTTCACCGAGTTCGCGCATATCGGCAATAAGCTGTGGTGGCTTATCTGCCATCTTGCCCAGCTGTTTGCTGACTTCATTACGCTGGGCTCGGAGTGTTTCCATCTCGTGTAGAAACTGGCGGCGTTGCTCGTCGAAGCTTAAGATTCGGTCAAGTGGAGCACTCTCACCTCGCTTGTCCATAGCCTGGCATACTAAGTCAGCATTATCGCGGATGAGTTTGATATCGATCATGATAAATCAGCTTTCCTGCTGTTTTGTCTTCAGCTGGGGGAAAAGGATAATTTCACGGATGGATTGTCTATCGGCAAACAGCATTACCAAACGGTCAATACCAGTTCCTAGACCGCCAGTAGGCGGCATTCCATATTCTAGGGCTAGGAGGAAATCATCATCAATAGCTTCAACTTCTGGCTCCTCACCGGGTGGTGCTGAAGCAATCAGTTCACCGGATTGTCTCTCTCTTTGCAGGCGGAAGCGTTCTCTTTGTTCCAGTGGGTCATTAAGTTCGGTAAAAGCATTAGCTATTTCCATGCCGCCGATAAAAGCCTCAAAGCGCTCCACTAAGCGATCATTATCTCGCTTTCTTTTGGCTAGAGGTGACATCTCTACCGGATAATCTACAAGAAAGGTGGGATGCATCAGGCTAGGTTCAACAAAGGTGGAGATAAGCTCATCTATTAGCCTGCCTCTGTCCTTATTAGGGTCAACTTCTAGCCCCAGTTGTTTCATCCTCAACCGCAGTGAATCAGCCTCGGCATAGTCCTCAAAGTCAATACCACAATGCTCTTTGATTGCTTCACGCAGGTAGATTCGACGCCACGGAGGTGTCAGGTTAATAAGTTCTTCACCGAACTTAATTTCAGTCTTGCCTACGACTTCCTTGGCAATATAGCATATGATATCTTCAACCATTTTCATCATATCATTATAATCAGCGTAGGCTTGATAGATTTCTACCATCGTAAATTCAGGATTGTGTTTGGTAGATATGCCTTCATTGCGAAATACACGACCGATCTCGTAAACCTTATCGAAGCCGCCTATTATTAGCCGCTTGAGATAAAGTTCCAGGGCAATGCGAAGGTATAAGTCCTGATCCAGAGCTTGGTGGTGGGTTTTAAAACGTCGAGCTAAAGCCCCACCTGCCACTGGCTGTAATACTGGTGTTTCCACCTCAATAAATCCTTGCTCGTTTAGGAAATGCCTCAGGGCTGAGATAATCTGGCTACGCAGTTTGAAAACAGGCTTAACTTCTTCGTTGGATATTAAGTCCAGGTAACGCTGCCGGTAACGCTTCTCAACATCAACTAATCCGTGCCACTTTTCGGGCAATGGTTGAAGTGATTTGGACAGTAGTGTGAAATCGGTTACTTCCAGGGTGATTTCATTGGTCTTAGTCCGAAAAAGCTTGCCCCTGGCACCGATGATGTCACCGATATCGATTTCGTGAAGAAACTCAAATCTTTCCTTACCAAGGAGTTCATGACTAAAATAAAGTTGAATTTTGCCTGAACTATCGCGGATATCGAAGAAGGCAATTTTCCCCATAAATCGTATGGCTGTAATTCGGCCAGCGAGGCTCAATTCTGTACTGGAGGTGGTCTGCGGGCTCGATTCTATTTGCCCATAAAGAGCCACTGCTTCCTGGTTAGTGTGGCTACGGTGATAGGAATGAGGATACGGATTTACTCCTTGCCCCCGAATTTTTTCTAGCTTTTCCAGGCGCTGTTGGGCAATGTGCTTTAATCTTGCCATAATACTTAGTATCCCATGAAAAATAAGGTCTTCTCATGGGGGCAAATAGTCAACTTACGTCCATTATCAGGAGCTTAAGTACTCCAGCCGGGGTTGTTACCTCAACTTCATCGCCGATTTTTCTACCCAGCAGAGCTTTTCCTACCGGTGATTCGTTGGAAATTTTACCTTCCACAGGATTAGCTTCAGCACTACCTACAATAACAAATTGCTCTATCTTGCCATCCTGGTTTTGGATGAGCACCTTATCACCCACTTCTACTACGCCTGGCAAGGCTGGCGACTCTATAACTGTAGCATTCTTGACGGTATTTTCCAGCATGAGTATTCTACCCTCGACAAAAGCCTGGTCATTCTTGGCATCTTCATACTCAGCGTTGTTCTCCGTGCCTCCCATTTCTCGGGCGCGCTTAATCTTGCTAGCTATCTCCTGTCTTCGCACTGAAAGCAGGTGCTCCAGCTCAGATTGGAGTTTAGCTAAGCCCTCTTTGGTGATAAGGATTTTCTTTTGACCCATATGATGTCTCCTGTATCAGAAGCTAGTAAAAAAACTGAGAGTTGGAAAACCCTCAGTTGACGTTGAAGTTTGACACATATTATAGGCTGCTTTGGCTTGGTTGTAAAGAGCGCCGCAAGGTAATATAATTGCAAAGTTCTTATTCAGGTTCAGGAGATAATGTGGTTGCTCTATATATAACGTCCATGGCAGCTGCCGGGAAAACAGCCTTGTGCGCTGGCATTGGTAAAAAGTTGCTTGACCGAGGGGTGAAGGTGGGCTTTCTTACGCCAGTCCAGATCTTTGAAACCAGCGGCACCGATGGTTGTGAAGATGCCATTTTCATCAAGGAAATCTTCGAGTTGACAGAATCTAGTGAGCTGCTTTGCCCTATTCGCTCGTCCCAGCGTGAATTGTTGCGAAGCTTGACCGATGAGGTAGCAGATTTCACGCAGAGGCTTAAGCAGGCATATCGTAAGATATCACGGGATAAAAATATAGTCATAATGGAGGGAGTTGGCAACTTGGGCATAGATAAAGTCTCTACTCTTGCGTGCTACACGATTGCTGAGACCTTAGAGGCTAGGGTGATTATTGTGCTCCGTTATTCCTCAACTTTAGATGTGTCGAAGATTGCGCAGATAGGTAAGAGGTTAGGGCAACGGTTGCTGGGGATTATTATTAACTTTGTGCCGAAGTCCAAAATGGAAACTGCGAGACAGAACTTGACAGCCTCGTTTCAGAAGGCTGGGATAAAGGTGTTGGGCATACTCCCTGAGGTTCGGAGCTTGCTTGGCGTAAGTATTGGAGAGTTGGTCAAAATTCTAGAAGGGGAGCTCTTGACTTTTCCGGAGAATAATGATGAGATAGTAGAAAATATACTGGTGGGGGCCATGACTCTTGACTCTGGGATAGACTATTTCAATCGTAAGCAAAACAAAGCTGCGGTGATTCGCGGCGAACGTTCTGATATGCAGCTGGCTGCTTTAGAAACATCAACCAAATGCCTCATTCTTACTAACAATCTAAAGCCTTCGCGCCCTGTTATCTCTCAGGCTGAGGAAAAGCATGTGCCGATAATTGTGGTGAAGCAGGATACCCCTGCTGCTATAGCCTGCATCGAGGAAGCTTTAACCAAAGCTAGCTTCCGCAGCCCTCGAAAACTAGATACGTTTGGTAATGTTTTAGATTGCTATTTTGATTTTAAAGCTCTTTATTCAGAGCTTGGCCTGGAAGCTTAATGTCCTCGTTTTCCACAACGGCCAAAATTTCTCTGGCGTGTTGAGCCAAAGAAGATGGTACCTGTATTTCTACCTGACCTAAGCCGTCAAAAGTGAGGCCATAAATAAGTCCAGCGGTCTCATAGCGAAGCATAGCTGGAACACCTTCGCTTTCAAGGCGCCCCTTTACAATTTCTGCCTCTAGTTTTCCACTAGCAATGTAGACTGTGGTGAGCCCAGTCTCTTTAGACAAAATCGTTCCTCTTGCCTACGGAAATAAACAACAGTGTGTCTCGGCTAAGGTTGGTGAAGCAGGGAAACCGCCAGGATTAGGATCGCAAAGTTAACTCCGCATGGAGTTGCAAAACATGTACCATGACACGGCACACGTATGCAACAGAAACCCTGACCGAGGATTAACCCTATCCTCGGCCAGGGATCCACTATCTAAAATTTTACTTCTCTGAAAGATACTTCTCTATAACAGTTTTAATTCGGTGCGCATTTGTCGCCGTACGGACGCGCGAAGCAGTTATCCTGCAGAGCCCATGTGAGTGCACAGCATTCAGTGTGCGGGGCGGCGGTAACTCCCCAGTCACCACCTTTGTTGCCACCATAGCATTCGCTGACTCCGAAGTGGTTGAGGTGTTCATTGTTTAACCTCGGATGAGTACCAATGTCAGCAGCACCCCAACTCTTGTTGGCGAAAGCCAAGCTAACCCCCCAACAGCAGCAGCAGGTCGGCAAGAAGTTCTCTATAACTGAGTCCTCAGGGCATGTAGGCTCTTTTTGAGGTGTTACTTTACAGGCGGTCCCCGACAGGGAGTCTTGACACGCGGCCGGGTCATCACAAGTTGCCGTGGCTCCTTGTTCTACCTGTCGGCAGGCAGGACAACCAGCAGTGGCTCCGCAGTCCTTGCCGGGACAGCTCGTAGGTGTACCAACTTCGGCGCACATGGCCTTAGTACCACATAGACCTCTCAACCGTGACATGGCTTGGATTGGAGTTCTGCCCCAGTTCATCAAATACAGGTAATACGAGGGTTCATTGTCGTACCACTTCGGTAGTGGCTCCTGTTTGCAGTTTTGCAGCCCCCCCAATTCATCACCATCTGCGGCCTGTACGACAGCTGGCACCAGCACCAAGGATACTGCCAACACAAAAGCAAACAAAATACTGACGATTCTCAAATTGTCACCTCCATTCTAAGTTTTGCGTTCAAAGGTTCGACCACCCTTTGCCAAACGATTTTACAGGGTCAAAACGCTTTTGTCAATAGGCTTACGGGGGTCTTGAAAATCATTTTTGCAAAATATACAATTACACCTTGCTGCAGTTGATTCTGCAGCAGATTGGAGGTGAGAACCTCATCAATTAAGAATCTAAAGGAGGGACGGTGATTTGAATGCTCTCGGAAGACACTTACTACTAGAACTGAAAGATTGCAACGTGGAGGTGCTTAATGACTTAGAGTTTCTTAAGCGTTGTCTCAATGATGCTGCTGAGCAAATTGGAGCTACCGTAGTTAATGAGTGTTTCCATGAATTTAGCCCTCACGGTATAAGCGGCGTGTTAGTCATCTCTGAATCTCATCTGTGCATTCATACTTGGCCGGAACACGGCTATGCCGCTGTAGACATTTTTACTTGTGGGGATTCTGTCAAGCCTGAGCTAGCTGTAAAGCCACTTGTGGAGAAGCTGAGCTCGAAGAATCCCTCTTTTATTGAGTTTAGAAGGGGCATCTTAAAAAATAATCGAGTTGGCTGTGAGCTGAAATGAACGACCCAGATAATCCTGATAAACGTAAATGGCTATATGACGAGGTCAGTCCTGACCTTGCCCAGCTCCATAGGATTAAAAAGGTAATATATTCAGGACGAACCGAATTTCAGTCTATAGAAATTGTTGATACTGAAAGCTTTGGCGTTTGCCTTGTGCTTGATGGTAAGATTCAATCCAGTGCGCGGGATGAATTCATCTATCATGAAGCACTGGTTCATCCGGCGATGATTAGCCATGCGTGCCCTGAGACGGTTTTTATTGCTGGAGGCGGTGAAGGAGCTACTCTACGCGAGGTGCTGGCTCATAAGACTGTAAAAAAAGTAGTTATGGTGGATATTGACAGGCAGGTTATAGACATCTGCCGTCGTTATCTATCTTTTTTTCATCAAGGCTCTTTTGATGATTCTCGTTTGGAGCTTTGCTTCGCAGATGCCAGAGGTTACTTACAGGAGACTAATAATAGGTTCGACGTTTTGATAATCGACTTGGTTGAGCCCCTGGAAGAGGGGCCAGCTTGTTTACTATATACTCAGGAGTTTTATCAGCTAGTTAAAGAAAGACTGAATCCAGATGGAATCGTGTCTATACAGTCCGGAGCTTCCGGATGGACTAACTTACAAAATTTCACCGCAATCGTTAACACTTTGAAAAGCGTTTTTGATATAGTCTGCCCGTATCAAGCTTATGTTCCTTCCTTCGTTGACCTGTGGGGATTCACTACAACGTCACAAAGTATCAACCCCACGGAATTATTACTTAAGGAGGTAGACCGTAGGATTGCGGCTCGCCTGTCGAGGAAGCCAAAATCATACGATGGTCTGACTCACCAATCTTTATTCATCCTGCCCAGGCACATCCGCCACCAGCTAGCCATTACAAAACAAATCATTACTGACAAGAAACCTGTTTTTGTCCATTGAGGTTGTGATAGACCGAGTCTTAAGTTCTATTTTCCTTTCAGTTTAGGTGGGCGATGGATTTCCATGAGGATAAAGGTGTAGTCCCCTTGGGTGAGCTGCCCGCAGGGGGAAAAACCGCATTTTCTAAAGGATTTCTGTGCCCGAATGTTCCAATTCAAGGTCTTGAGGTAGACCCTTTTTAGGTTAGTTTGCGAAAAAAAGTGATTAAGTGAGGTGAGCATGACATCAGCCCCATAGCCGCGGTTCCAATATGCCCGGTCACCAATCAAGATGCCCATCTCAGACTCCTTTTTGGTTTCATCTATATTAAAATAGCTGCAATTACCAATATGTTTGCCGTCCAGAGTTTCAATGGCGAAACGATAGCTTCTACTTGGGTGGTGTAATTCTTCAACGTAGTTTTCTAAGAATTCTTCAAAAGAACATAATATAGGAGTAGCAGCATCAAGACAGCAAAGCTCAGCATCTCGCCGCCAGCTATAGTCATTGACAGCATCCTGTAAGCGCTTTGGCCGTAGCTTAACTTTGCTGCCAGTTAACACTGGTGTCCCGGTTAAGGCTGGAAAGATAGAGGTTCTTCGCAAAGGCGTATCCCCCTCAAGGCTGATTTGGCTGCCTCACGGATTCTAGGTTGAGGGTTTTTCACTAACTTGTTCAAGGCTTGCTTAGATTGCTCGCTACCTATTTCACCTAATGCTTTTATGGCTGCCTCTTGAATCTGGTAATCTTCATCTTTGATCAACTTTAGGAGGTGAGGTACAGCCTCTTCAGCACCAAGTTCGCCGCAGGCATTAGCAGCTTCGTAACGTATCTCAGCTTCATCACTGTTCAACTCAGTCAGCAAAGTAATCAGCCATGCTGAATCACAATTGCGTCCCATTGCATATATAGCACTAGTTTTTAGCTTAATATCGGTAGCATGATAGGCTTTTTCTATAAGTTCTTTAACTCGAGGCAAATTAAATGGAGAAATGGCCTCTAAAGCTCGACGCTTTACTCCGGCGGATTCGGTCTTGTTGTCTAGAACCTCCAACAAAGCAGTATATACCTTGTCTCTGTAGTGGGTAGGAAGTCCCCCTAGTTCACCTAAAAGGACAAATTTGCCAAGGGCTACGGCCGCTGCCGCCCGTACTTCAGCAGAGCTATCTTCCTTCAAAGAGTGCAATAGCGGAGTGATAAGGCGGTAATTTTCTTCTCCGTCTAAACCAGCGATTGCTTGTGTTCTGACTGTTTCATCAGAGTCGTGGAGAAATAAGACAAAGACGCTACTGAAATCGAGCTTAAAGTCAATCTCACTAAGGTGCACAAGCTGAAAAATAACTTCATTTCGTCGTGATGCCTCCGCATTTGTCCAGATTTTTTCTAGGAATTTCAGCTCTTCACTATTGAGGTCGGACAAGTAGACCAGTTTAGAGCTGGACACAGGCTTGCTTGAATCGAATATTTCCGCTATGTGCTGCATCCGGGGGGATAATTCCGCTGCCATCTATTCGTTTTCCTCTTCATCTCCATTCTCATTGTCCTCTTCTTCCTCTTCTTCTACCTCTTCCATATCCTCTTCTGGTGGCCACACAGGTTTGGTATAACGGTCAATGAACTCCCCCATAGCTTCAGCAGCCAGTTTCTTCATCTCCTCGTCTGATTCTCTAGCCAGTTTGGCAAGTTCAGATAAATTGATGCCAATATCTAGTATCTTGGTAAGGATATCAAGCACCGCCAGAGAGGCTTTCGGATTGGGTATTCGAGTAGTGTACATAGGCACCTCGCCCAATAGACAGACACCTTCAAACCCCCTCTCTTTGGCTACTCCCAGGAATAAGCCATTGAGTCCAGCGATTTGAATGTCGCCGCGAAGAATGACGTCATATTTTCTTAACACCCCGAGAAGTTTTTGGTTTGTGGCGGCTCCCCAGACCCTTGGTTTTTCAGTGTGGTGAATTCGGGCAATAGCTGCAGCACAGGTATACACCCTTTTGACTTTGAGTTTTTGACTAACGTCTAGGACACAACTAGCCAGTTCGTAACCCTTGAAGCTAGGTTGCTCATCGCTGATAAACAGGATTAAATCTCTGTCGGAGTTGGGATTGTGCCAATAATAGAATTTACTTTCTGGGAATCGAGGAGCTTCTATTATGTTGCCTTTTACCATAATGCCGATAGGGTCAAAGAAATCGAAGGGCTCGATTTCTCCAATCTCCTCAGCGTTTAGCTTGTCTTTAACATACTTGGCGATTATAAGTGCTACGTTCCCGATTCCGGGCCAAGCCGCGATCAGGTCACATGCCTTAAGACGTGGTTCTTTATAAAGCTTAACTGCGCTTTTCACGGTTGCTTTACCTTTTCTCCTCTTAAGATTGTTCAGTTTTGATTTCCCACCAAGCCTTTAGTTTTGCAGTGATAGAGCTTCAGATCTGTCACTACATTTTTAAGTTACCTTCCCTTTGAGGCTACTGACAGGCTCGAACAGTAGAGGGAGGGGGTCAATAGAAATCCTTCGACCCACCTTGTGTCATTTCCTATTGCTTCAAGCTGTCTCAAAACCTGATACACATTGCCGGCGACCATGGTATCTTTTACCCTGCCTGTTATTTCCCCGCTTTCTATCTGATAGCCCAGCAAAACATTGCCGTTAAAGTCCCCGTTTAGTATGTTTCCCTGCTCAGCACCTATTAGTAACTCTATTACCAAACCCTTCTTTATATCTCTTACCATGTCCCAGAAAGAAGCATCACCTTTACCTACGACAAAGGAGCTTGGCGAAGGTGTCGGCATACCACCGTGGCGGCTGCCATTACCGGTGCTTTGTGCATTCGCCAGTGCTGCTGTCTGCAAGTCATAGATAAACTGTGACACCACCCCTTGGTCAATAAGCGGTGTTCGCTGGCTTGGCACACCCTCATCGTCGCAAGAATAGCTGCCTACCTGATATGGCAAGGTAGCATCATCCCACAAGGAGAAATTTTTGTCAAAAACTTGCTTTCCCAGTTTGTCCTTCAATGGTGAAGCTCCGTCAAAAACCAGTTTACCATTGAAAGCGGACGCTAAGGGGGCGATTATGGAGCTAGCCACGCCATGTGGTGTAAAAATCACCGGCATTGGTTTTGCTGATATACTGACATTCCTCTTGGCTAGCTCCAGCTGCTTTATTACCTTTTCAGCTATCGGCTTGGAATTAAGGATTGGGTGGCATGAACTCTGGCTATCACCAACGAAGAGCATATCTTCGTCTTTAATAAGGACACCTTCAAGGCTCAGGCTAAAAAAGCTCTTGTTATAGCTGGCTTCGCCACCTTTAGAGTTAATGATATGGACAGAAGCAATTCCTCTAGTTATCGACGCTTCACATAAAATGTCTGGGGTATGTTGTTTGATTTTGGCGATAAGTTGCTCTCCGAGCTCGACCATATCATCAATAGTTACCGCGTCTATCTGTGAATCAAAGGTATCTATCTTGGGGTAAACCTTCGGGTTGGGAAAGCTGAATTTAGCTGGCATGCCAAATTGACATGTCTCCGCTGCCATTTCAACCAGCGTACTTGACTCAATACGTCCACTAGCCTGAGCAAAACCGACTTTGTCGCCTTTGATGAGTCTTAGAGCAGTCCTAGTGCCTTCCTTGTCCTGAATTTGCTTTAACCGATTAGCTTCGAAATGAACAGGGGTTACTTTCGAGGAGATTTGAAAGACCTCAGCCTGTTCAGCTACTTTTTTGGCCTTTGACAGAATGTCTTCCACTTAATTACCTCCGACCAGGCAACGGCGGATTCTTATGTGCGGGCTGCCGTTAGAAACGGGTAAAGGTGACTGTTCGCGTTTGCCACAGCCACCACCCTGATTCATCTTTAGGTCATTGCCGATAGCATCTATATTGCCCAAGGTGACAAATACATTGCCGCTGAGCACTGCGGGGCGAAGTAATTCTGCTATCTTGCCGTTGCGAATCATGTAAGCTTCAGCGGCGGAGAAAGTAAACATCTCTAGGCTGGTTGTACCTCCGTACCAGTCCTTGGCATAGATACCTTCCTTGATGTCGCTGACAATATCTTCAAAAGATAATGTTCCGGGTTCAATATAGGTGTTGGTCATTCTGACTATAGGCGGGAAAAGGTAGCTAATTGACCGGGCATTGCCTGTAAGTTTTTCTCCCATCTTGGCAGCTGTTTCTCGAGAGTGGAGCCTGCTTTCAAGTACACCTTCTCGGAGGAGATATGTCTTGGTTGCGGGAACACCTTCGTCATCGTATTTATAGCTGCCCCGTAGTCCGGGAACAGCAGCGCCATCAACAATATTTAGGTGCTTGTCGCCAAATTTTCGGCCTAGTACCATGATTTCTTGCAGTCGTCTATTTTCGTAAACATGATCTGCCTCGGACAAATGTCCGAAGGCTTCGTGGGCAAATACGCCGGCCAAAACCGGATCTAGGACTACGGTATATTCACCACCCTTGGCCTGAGGTGCTGAAAGAAGCCTTACTGCTAGCTCCGCCGTTTGTCTTATCTGCTTTTTTAATCCTTCTATGGCCGAAAAATCGCCCGGGCTACCCAAACTTAACCCTGCCTGCTGGACCTGGCCATCTTTTGCAGCTATAGCTGTTAGACGCAGGCCCAGGTCTACCTTGGTTTGCTCTATATAAGTACCTTCAGAATTGACAAAGGTTATTTTCCTCTGGCTGTCATGATAGCCAACATTCGATGTTTGAATCTTAGGTGTGCTCAGGATAATGTCGTTATACTCATCAAGCAGTTGCTTTTTCAATGCCAGCGGAACAGTCGTTGGAGCCTTTTTAGTTTCGGCGGTTACCACGTCGCTTATTGGCTCCGTTTGACTGAACTTGCTGGGTTCCTTGCCGACAAGCCTCGCCTGCTTTACGGCTAGCTCTACCTTGTCTCGCAGCTTATTTGCATTATTGAAGCTGACAAAGCCCCAGCCACCTTTGACGAGAGCCCGCACGTTACCACCCATGCTGGATGTCCTGCCTATCTCCTCCAACCTATCGCTGCGGTAAATAATGCGGGTTATCTGACTTTCTTCAAACCGAATCTCGACATAATCGGCGTTATGTCCTTTTAAGGTTTTAACAAGTTCATCCTGCATTTTTCTTTTTGGCAAGTTTTTGTATTGTAGCTTGTGACTGAGGTTAAAGGCAAGGCAAAGCAGGATGGTTGACATTAGTTGTAAAGCTAGAACAAGCTGCTTCTCCTCAACGGTGATATTGGGAACTTTCCACTATCGCCCACCATTAATTGCAGTTATGGCCTGTACAGGTGTTCAAAAGGGGCCAAGTATGGTATAATTTTTACCTAAACGCGGTTAAATACAGGAGGGGATCAGATGAAAGCACTGTCAAGAATATTTCAAATAGCGCTCTGTGCAATCCTGATTATCGGCGTGATTGCATGTGCGCCCCGCCAGGAAGTCAAATTAGAAGAAGCGCCAGCCTACCCGGCAACAAGTTTCATCGTTTTTAGCGACCCGCACGTATATGATACCTCGCTGGGAACCGAGGGAAAGGCATTTGAAGACTATTTAGCTGATGACAGGAAACTTCTAAGGGAAAGCACCGAAATTCTGGAGGCAGCCATCGCAGCAATAAAAAATGAGAAGACCAGCTTCGTCTTGGTGCCAGGCGACCTGACGAAAGACGGCGAGCGCGTCTCGCATCAGCTGGCGGCAAGTTATTTGAGCCAGCTGGAGGCCAGCGGTAAAAAGGTATACGTGGTGCCAGGCAATCACGATGTGAAAAACGGCCACTCATTCAAATATGTCGGCGATAACACCGAACGCGTGCCTAACATAACACCTGAAGAGTTCGCCCAAATGTACAGTGAATTCGGCTACAAAGAAGCGCTCTACCGTGACCCTGTGTCGCTTAGTTACGTAGCTGAGCCGCAAGCCGGGCTATGGTTACTTGCCCTAGATGCATGCCACTACGCAGAAAACATAGAGGATGAGGAACCCATCACCGACGGCAAATTCAGCGCCGCTACTTTAGAATGGATTGAAGGGATGCTGGAGAAAGCGGCCAGAGAGAAGAAGGCGGTTATTGTAATGGTGCATCATGGCATCGTGGAGCATTATATCGGACAGGAGAAAAACTACGGCGAATACATATTAGATGATTTCCCCGTGGTCTCCCAATTGCTGGCAACATACAACGCACGCCTCGTTTTTACTGGCCACTACCACGCGCAGGATATAACCGTGCAACAGTGGCCGGAAACAAATAAATTCGTCTTCGATATTGAAACCGGCTCTCTGGTCACCTATCCTGCCCCTTATCGTATCGTGAACATAGATACCTCGCAGAAGGCCGCAGTGCTAACCAAACATATAGAATCAATACGCTCACATCCTGCCGATTTTCAGGATTATGCCAACGCGTATGTGCTGGAGGGCATAGGGGGCATCGCCACCCGTACTATAGAGGGCATTGGGGTTGACCGCGCTGAAGCGGAAAAACTGGCACAGCAGGTTGCCCTGGCATTTGTGGCGCATTATACCGGGGACGAGAACCTTCCACCAGGTCAAGAGGCTATCCAGACCACGGGACTGAGCCCACGTGGCGAGATTGTGGTCAAGTTGCGCGGGGACCTGGTTATCGGGCTGTGGAATGACCTTGAGCCACCTGACAATAGCATCATTATCGACTTGAAAACAGGCAGCTGGCAGTAAGAATGCCTTTGGCTTAACGGTTAGAGCGGCCCGCCTTAAACAGAGGAGGTCATTGGTTCAAGTCCACAATGGCCCACCAGTTAGGTAATATCATTACCTTACTTTAGCTTCGGATTCTTCAACTGTTTACATTAATCCAGATTCAATTTCTGGTAATAACATTACCCTAGATTTATCTGCTCGAATCTCTCCGGCTCGATTCACAGCATACGTCTAACATTCCTGACATTTGTTTGTTAAGTAAAATAAAAGGGGGGGAAGAAGATGCTTCCCCCCCTTTGAGTTGCTTACCAGCCTAGAAGCTTTAGAAGTTCAAGAAGGCTACGGGCAAACTCCGGTGTGCTCATGTATGGGGCAAGTGCAACGAGTATCTGGACGCACACCGCTAGCTCGATCAACCTTGTTATCATTTTTCATGACTACCTCCTGAAAAAACTCAAATATGGTAACCGGGTTAACCGGCCGCGACCTTTTCTATATAATCGCACATACTGGGCCTTTTGTCCAATTTTTTATTGTCCGCTTCTCTAAATTATTGTGAGTCAACATCTACCTTCCCCAGAGCCGCCTCCGTATTCCTGGGAAATCCCATACATCATTTGGGCTTTTGGTTGATGATCCTGTTCCCCAGAGAGTCTGCCTTATTTCCTTGAAGCGCCAAACATCTTGCCCTACTATGCCCGTGCTTTTCTTGGTGGGCACCTTGTCTGTCTGTGGTCCCAACTGAATAATGATTACTTGGTCACTCATCTCTATTAACTCCTTTTGTATTTTCTCCCAAGTTTAGGTTGCTATGCTGTTTGTAGTAGAATAAAAGTCTCACTACGATACTTGACCTCCTTTCCCTTTGTCCGCTTGGAACTCGACTCTAGAGTCGTAGATAGCATACTCGCCCGCCTTATCTACATTGTTACCAACTTTTCTGAATCCCATCTCCTTCTTTGAATCTGTCTTACATAGAATATTGTTCACCTCATCGAGGCCGAATCTGCAACAACTCAATTCACTACATATAAGGTCATGTTTGTGCTCGATTACTAAGCTGTAAGCCGCTTCCTGAATTTGAGCCGGGGTGTAACCTCCTGTTCTGCATGCCAGATAGTCCTGAACAGCCGGATCCATTGGGATCCTCCGGGAAAGCGATTTGACCAGCTCTTTTCTCTGCTCCAGTGATGGCGCTGTCAGCCGTATTATGCGGTCGAATCTCGAAGGCCGTTCAGCCAGAGCCTTATCTATGGTTTCGATGAAGTTGGTCGTGGCTACAGTAATCACTTCTTTGCATTCCTCGACCCCATCAAGGGCAGAGAGAAGGCAGGCTAGAGCTTCAGCCCTGGTATAACGTGATTCTCTCCTTTCCTCTGCAATTAAGTCTAAATCCTCAATAAAGACTATGCTTGGCCTTAGGTCTTGAGCTAGCTCATACAAGTAGGAAATATATAGGCTGCTGGTCAGGCAGCTTTCATCAGCCAAGATGCAGGTAATATCCGGGCTGTGGTTCATCAACACTTTGCATATTAGAGTTTTGCCGGTGCCTGGCTCACCTACCAGGATAATTCCCCTTCGCGGAGATATGCCATATTTAGCAAGTTCTGCCGTCTTATTAAGAAAACCGACCGTATTGGTTTCAATCTCGTCCTTCAGCGCCGGATCCAAGGTGAGGTCCTGCCAGCTCTTAGGCGGAAGCTCCAAGAATCGAATACGACCTGTGAATTTTAGCTTCTTGCCTTTATATGGGTTGTTCACTGTGACAAACTTATTAACACCTTCAGCAAAGTCGTCTCCCTCCTCTTTACCGTGGCTAACAACAATCAATGAAGGAGGCTGCCTTGAGCTGGTCTTTATAGAAACGACTATGCGGCTATCCTCTTTTTGAAGCAGTAGGTAGCCGTCGCACAGCATGTTTTCGTCTTTGCTGTAATCCGTGTTCACATCGGCATATCGTGGCATCCGCCCTCGGTGGCCAAGCACCTCAGCGACTTTCCAGCCCTCACTTTCGAGTAGCGTTGAAGAGCCCAGGCCAGCAGTTCACGATAGTATGCCGGAAAAGTAATCGGCACCAGTGCTTGTTTCTCTTTGCCCAGGAATCTGGCAATGGTGTCGATATTTCTCTTTTGGCCATTCTCCGAATTAAACCATGGCTCGTCGCTCATTTCCATATCTTCCAGGACTTCTTCTAATTCTTCGTCATCCATGTTGTATTCCATCGCCTCCTGAATTTTAAGTGTTTTCCTTATTGTAGGGTTCAACTTTTCGGGGTGGAGTGAAGCTCACCAACTCTCCACCCCACAAGGGAATTACTTGCTCTTCCGCTCTGGCCCCAGGTCCTCGAATATTGTTCTCGCTACTCCCGGGTACTCCTCATTAAAATGCACAAACACATGTGGCACAGGTTGGTCCCACTTCGTGAAGCAATCACCGAGCTCTTCCTGTATTCTTTTTTGGTTCTCACTCAGTGGCGGATATTTATTTTTATCCATCTTACTTCTCTCCGGTGCTTTTTATCTCGTAGAATTCTGTCTCCCAAGCTCCAGTAAAAATGTTCGGCTTTTCGACCTCAACATCCGGGTAATTGGGGTCATCTCTATGATCGATGATCCTGCCCCCAGCTCCCAATCTACTGATGGCGATTCTGTCCATTGCGATGTGCTCTCCCACTCGTCCAATCCAATTAGACCTATTCATTTTTCAAAACCTCCTTTTATTGTTTTCTGCAAAATCAATTTGTCCTCTGACATTACTTCACCATTTGAATGGGTTCGTCATGTCCCGGAGCAAATCCCAATCTGGACGAAGTCCTAGGTCTCTCAGACTTTCCAGATCAGGAGTTCCCGCTTCCCTCAACACGCTGAGGTCGCCTAGTGGATCCAGCCGCCCATGTCCTTCGTGGCTCTGTTGCTGTTCCTGTCGCCATGCGTACCCATCTGAATCAACAATGAAGATCTGCATATTTGCCTCCTTTCCTTAAGTCTGACCAAATCTGTTCACCCTTCGTGTCTAATCTAATAATGCCATATTTGCTAATCCACGACTCGGAAATTTAGTGGAAATAAGATGAAATATAGTGTAAAGTTTCTATAATGCCGCTGCATGACTGGCTGAGGTTCTGGAATGGGTCATAGAGAAAGCGCTTTCTTAAGAGTGGAGTATCTGGCCAAAGGTGTGACTCTCGATGGCTATCAGTTGGGTGACGAGATTAGCTTGGGCGCCCGGACTGTATTGCTTGGTCAACCAACAGCCGGTCAGTCTGCGCCAGACATCAAAATCAATGATTCTGAAAAACACATATCTGGAAGTCATGCCGAAATCCGTTACGACCCTGAAGAGTACAACTACAAGATTTGTGACTTTAGTCGAAATGGCACTTCGGTGGGACCCAGAAGGCTAACGAAGAACATCGAACAGTTACTTGAGCCTGGCGACCCGATCTGTCTGGCCATTATTGCAGGAGAACCGAGAGTTGAATTTAGCTTCAACACTTCACGTACAGCTGGGCCCATGCATTTGACGATCAAAGGACGGGAAGTTTATGTCGATAATGAACCATTAGAAGTCTCTGATATCGAGTATAAAGTGTTAAAGGCTCTCTATATTAGCTACCCGACGCCAAAGTTTTGCCATAAGGATGATCTTATCGTCGCCGTGTGGGGCAAAAAGGGATGGGAAGCGGCAGAGACCACAAAGGAAAAAGACGATTACCGAGATAGACTCGCTCATGCGATCAGCAGGCTCCGAAAGAAATTTATGAGGGCCAATCCTAACAGTCCAATACGCATTGAGTCTTCGGGACGGCAAGGTTTATATAGACTCAAGCTGCCCGAAAAGGAGAGGAATAAGTGATATGCCCTCTCACGAGCTCTAGTAGTAGAAATTGGCAACTGGGCGAACCAAGTTACAAGAATCAATTGGAAGATTAAGGCAACAACTATGAGTAGCTGGGGCATGGGCGATGGAATTGGTGAATTTGGCCCCATAATAGCTAAAAAGTATGGAAGTATGGGGATTGTGTATATTGTCCCAGATTGGGACTGGAAACGCATCTTTGCTGTTAAAACCTATAGGGACATACTTGGTGAGCGAGGCACAAGTAAATTCCTAGAAGAGGCATTGTGTTGGGTCAATCTGGAAAAACACACCAATATTGTCTTCGCCAACTTCGTCGAGACTGTAGAAGAAAAACTATGCATTTTCCTAGAATACATCGAGAATCTCAAACACCTGTCTTATTATATCGGCAAGCTGGATATCTCTCAGGCCTTGGACTATGCAATTCAATTCTGCACCGGCATGGTATATGCCTATAACAAGCGACGGATAGTTCACCGGGATATAAAGCCTGACAACATATTTGTTACACCCGATGGAGTACTCAAGATTTCCGATTTCGGTTTGGCCAAAGCAATTGAGAGACTAGAAAAAGGACAAAATCGCGGAAGTTATACGACGACAGGGTATAGTGTGGGAGCACTGCCCTATAAAGCCCCAGAACAGTATTCTGCATTGGTACGCAAGCGATACCAATTTCCTCATGGACAAATCACTACAAGGAGTGATATCTACTCCTTTGGAGTTACGTTCTACCAGCTCATGACAAAAAAGCTTCCACTAAAAGTCGAAGAGGTGTTCATCAAGAAGAAACCGATTAATCCGTGTAAATTGAATAAGGAAATCCCCGAGCAACTTGGTGCACTACTTATGAAATGCCTTGAATACAACCCTGCGGACAGATATGGTAGCTTCACGGAAGTGAGGCGAGCACTAATAGATGTATATAGTTCGCTCCCTGAGGAGCAAAAGGCTTTTGGTGCTACATATTCTGTCAGAGGGAGAAAGTTACCCTTGACCGCTGTTGATTGGGTCAGTAAAGGTTTTTCCTTGACGCGCCTTGGCAGACATAATGACGCCATAAATTGTTTCAGGAAGGCTCAAAAGCGAAACCCAAAACTAGTAGAAGCTTGGCTAAACGAAGGTGCTTGTCTGATGGAACTAGGAAAGCACGAAGAGGCAATAGCCCTATTTGACAAGGCCTTGGGATTGTACCAATTCTCAACTCAAGCTTGGGCCTTGAAGGTACAGGCTTTAGCATCCCTGGGAAGAGTCAAGGAAGCTATCTGCTGTTTCAGTGAAGCCCTCCGGAAAATCGCGTTGTATTCTCCAGAACCGCTCGATACTGTAGAGTATTTCATGCGGCAGGGGAACTATGAACAAGCTCTTAGTTATTGTAACAAGGCCTTAGGGGCAGACCCGGCGGATCGGGCGACTTTGGTCAAAAGGGCTGCTTGTCTAAAAGCCATGGGCAAGAATGACGAGGCGATCGAGAGCCTTGATGTGGCAATGAAGATGAATTCAGACAATCGTGAATATGAGTATTTTCGTGCGTTGGCTTGGAACGCCTCGGCTCTATTAGATTTGGGAAGAGACGAAGAAATCTTTAGATGGGTGAAAGAGGAGTTGGAAATGGAGACAGAACGAAGGATGCTTTTGCCATTGAGATGGGAGAAGGAAGAAGTGCCATCACGGTCTGCGTTGCTGGATAATATAGCATTTTGTGACAAGGTATTGAAAATTAACCGCGCAAGCTATACTGATGCTCTGTGGCATAAGGCAATGAGTTTAATATCACTGCGGCGATATCAGCAAGCTGTCTACTGCCTTGACGAGGCTCTAAAGATAGGGCAGGAGAATCACTGGATGTGGACAGACAATGGTTTGGCCCTGGAAATGCTAGGCAGATATGAAGATGCAATCCACTGCTTTGAGCAGGCTCTCAGGACAGATCCAGGTCAGTATGTGGCCTCAACTGGCAAGGCACGTCTTCTAGCCAAGTTGGCAAGACGTGAGGAGATGATAGAGTTTCTGCTTGAATTGAGGAGATCAGCCCCAAAAGTGTTGGATGAGTGGGTTGAGCAAGGTGAGATTCTTTTAATTTGGAAGGGAGAACACGAGAAAGCAATCGAGTTATTTGATATGGCTCTTACTGCTGATGGCAGGATGGCCCGTGCCTGGGGTGGTAAAGGTTCTGCCTTGATGTTATTGCAGAGATATGTAGATGCAATCCACTGCTTTGACAAACTTCTCGAAATCAACCCGAGGTCTAGTGATGGCTGGTACCGCAAGGGTGTTTGCCTTACATATTTGGATAGCCATGATGAAGCAAAAGACTGCTTTTTGAACTTTATCAAGCTTGCACCGCCTGAAAAGGCGGACTTAATCAAAACCGCGAAAGATTACCTTAGCCAACTTGGGCAAAAAGATGGGGGAAGGTAATCCGACAACCTTAGAACCAGGTTACTCAACTTAGTATCCACAAATTGTCCAGAATGTTTTTCGTTACAAAATTGCCTGGAGGTTTACAGCGAAACAAGGAGCTGTTGCAAGGCCGGAATAAGATGTTTCTTCTCAAACACGAGTTCGGGAACTGTCCAGACTGGCCCACCAAGTCTATTTTCACCCTTTGGGTGACCCGCTGACGCACCAAGTCAGGAGATCACACCAACTGTCTAATACGAGAACACTCTTACCCTGACTAAAGGCGCCCCTTTGTTCAAGCGGTTTGACATCTGGAACCTAAGTGCTGTAAAATGATTTGCAAATGATTTGCATTAGCATCAAGAGCTGCGAGAAGTTAAAAAAGGTTCAGGATTAACAACAAGACTGGCGCTGGAATATGGCTAATCTAATCAAACAGAAGGCTGGGGCTAGCCAGGCACTAAGTAGTTCAAGCCGGCGGGTAACGGCTCAGCGTACTCTGCTACTGGAACTGCTTCGCCAGAGCGGCGGACATGTCGATGCCGATGAATTGTATCGCCGGGCACGAAGGAAGAACTCTCGGATTAGCCTGTCCACAGTCTACCGAAACTTGCAGCTTTTTAAGAAGTTGGGGCTGATAGAAGAGCATCACTTCGACGAGGAGCATCATCATTATGAGGCGAAGTCAGGGGCAGAACATCAGCATCTTTTGTGTATTAGTTGCGGCAAAGTCGTTGAATTTGCCTGTCCCGTGAGCCAGAAGTTTAGAGAGAATATCGGCAAAAAATATGACTTCGACATCGGTGATGTCGAAGTCCACATGACAGGCTTGTGCTCAAGCTGCCGCAGCAAGTAAAGTGAAACAGTGCCAGATAGGAGTTAACGTACGTTCATGTCTCAGAATATACAACTGACTTTAGGTCAGATGGAAGCCGGGCAGACCGGTACGGTAATTCAAATTTTAGGTGGTCGAGGCTTGACCCGGCGCCTTGAGGCTCTGGGTATCAGGCCAGGGAAAAAGGTGACTAAAATAAACTCCGCACTTTTCCGCGGGCCGGTCACTCTCAGGGCAGACTATACCCAGGTGGCCATTGGTTTCGGCATGGCCAATAAAATACTGGTTGAAATCGATACCTCCACTTAAAGCTCTTCTCAGGCAACAATGAAGATCCTACTCATGGGCAACCCCAACGTGGGTAAGAGCGTTCTCTTTTCCAGACTTACCGGCACGCGCACTATCGCTTCAAATTATCCCGGCACCACTGTCGAGTTCATTAAAGGCGCTCTGAAACTTGGCCAGGAGCAGGCTGAGATTATTGATGTCCCCGGCACTTACACTCTCGAACCCACCAGCAAAGCAGAAGAGGTAGCTGCCGAAATGCTGAAGGAAGGGGATTTAATAATCGATGTGGTTGACGCCACCAATTTAGAGAGAAATCTCAACCTCACCTTGCAATTACTGGAAAGACAGGTGCCGGTAATAGTTGCACTTAACATGTGGGATGACGCTCATCACCGAGGGATAAATATAGATGTTGCCCGCCTAGAAGAGCTACTCGGCGTGCCGGTCGTCCCTACGGTAGGAGTAACCGGGCAAGGAATTAGAGAATTGGTCAGCCGTCTTCCCGAGGCAGCAACACCTCAGATGGTCTACTCTAGCAGCGATGAAAGGTGGGCAAAAATCGGCGATATCGTGAGCCAGGTACAATCGTTGAGCCATCGCCACCACACCTGGCGTGAGGTTTTGGAGGATGCCAGCAGCCATCCGGTAGGTGGGGCTGCTATCGCCCTGCTGGTTCTCGTTGCTACCTTCTTGGTCATCCGCTTTATCGGCGAAGGCATCATCAATTATGTGACTGACCCATTCTTTAACTGGCTCTGGACACCGTTGCTGATGAAGCTGAGTCTCGCTTTTGGGTCAGGGGGTTTCTGGCACGATATCCTGGTAGGCAGGCTAATCAATGGGCAGATTGACTATCTTCAGTCCCTCGGTCTGTTCAGCACGGGGCTTTATATCGAGTTCGGAGTGGTGATACCGTACATCGTCTCTTTCTATCTCGTACTGGGCATACTGGAGGATGTCGGATACCTGCCACGCCTGGCAGTATTAATGGACACATTGATGCACCGATTAGGGTTACACGGTTACGCCATAATCCCTACTATACTCGGCTTCGGATGTAACGTACCAGCGGTTATGGCAACCCGAATACTGGAGAGTCGGAGGGAGCGGTTCATTGCCGCTACCCTGATTTCCATCGGTGTACCCTGTGCGGCATTGCAGGCTATGATAATAGGATTGGTGGGGCAGCAAGGCATCCAGTATGTGGCTATTGTTTACGGCAGCCTGTTTGTATCTTGGATCATCATAGGGCTTATCCTCAATTATACTGTCAAAGGGTTCAGCCCGGAACTTATAATGGAGATTCCACCCTACCGTTTCCCACCGTGGCGAGTTATCGGAGAGAAACTCTGGCTAAGGGTCTATAGCTTTATAAAAGAAGCCCTGCCCATAGTGCTTGGAGCTGTACTGGTGGTAAACATCCTTTACATGATAGGAGTTTTCGACTTTATAGCTAACATCGCCGCTCCGGTCTTGACTGGGTTATTCGGGCTGCCCAAAGAGACAGTTGTTGCCCTAGCTATCGGCTTTTTGCGTAAGGATGTAGCCGTGGGCATGCTCGCTCCCCTGGGGCTAACCGCCAAGCAACTGGTCATAAGTACTACCGTTATGGCTATGTCCTTCCCCTGTGTGGCTACCTTTGTGGTGCTGGCTCGAGAGCTGGGAGCTAAGGACATGCTTAAAGCCACAGGTATAATGATTGCGGCAGCGCTAATAGTAGGCGGCCTGCTAAATCTGATTCTGTAAAGACAGAAACAGCCTTGTTTCATCCAAGATGGTGTTCTACTGCTCATAACTACTGCATTCTTGCCAGTCAGTCCATCAATAATGGCTTGACAAAGGGCTTATAATTTATAATATTAACCGTACCGACGAGGAAAGGAGGGGGTTATGATTGCGGACTGGTTCAAGACTCGCAGATATTTCGGCACCACCAAGCAAAAACAGACTCATGCCTCTGTCTATGAATTCCCAATCAAAGGCGGAATAGTCAAACGAATATTAAGAAGGCCAACTTCCAAGATAACTTTTAAGATAGCCAGAGCATTAGTCGAAGGTGTACTTAGAGTTTTTGTCCGCTTAGAGATAAAAGATAAGGAAAACCTGCCGGCAAACGGACCTATCATCGCTGTCTTCAATCACCTCAACTTGATAGACCCGCCTCTACATATAATCAGCATTTTGCCTCGAGATAGCATCATTATGGCCAAGGAGGAGCTGTTTTACTACTGGCCCATGCCTATCTTCCGCATATTAATGGATGCCGCGGAAGCCTATCCTGTGCGCCGCCGTGGAACTCCTGAGGAAAGACAGCTGGCGACGAAATACGCAGAAGACGTATTGGCAAAAGGTCTTGTCTTCGGTATATATCCTGAAGGCACACGGAGCAAGGCCGGCTGCCTAAAAGAAGCGTATCATGGTTGTGCACTCATAGCCTTGAGTACCAGCGCTCCCCTTATACCTGTTTCAATCCTCGGAACGGAGAAACTTAGGGGGATCGGCTGGCTGACTCGCCCAAAAGTAACCATCACTTTCGGCAAACCTTTCACGCTTCCAACTGTCCAAGGTAAGCCATCTGAAGCGCGGCTAAAAGAGCTTACCGAATACATAATGGGGAAGGTCGCTGCCATCCTGCCTCCAGAATACCGGGGTATTTATAAACCCTGCTGAGCTGTCTGCTGGAACCGCAATATATGGCCAAGGTAGAAGTCAAAAAAGCTCGCGAGTTCGGCTTATGCTTCGGTGTCAGGCGAGCTATTAAAATAATCGATAAGGCGGCCAAAGAGAACCAGGAAATAGCAACACTGGGACCGATAGTGCATAATCGGCTAGTGGTAGCTAATCTGGCTGATGCTGGAGTTAAGGTCATAAATGAGCTAGACCAGGTTGAAGACAGGGTCATCGCTATTACCTCACACGGTGCCCCACCACAATTGCTGGCGCAGATTCAAGCTCGAAAGCTTAGTATAATCGACACTACCTGTCCCATAGTCCGCAGCGCCCAGAAAGCAGCTAAAAAACTGGCTCAGGCTGGCTTCCGTGTTATTATTTTCGGCGAAGCTACCCATCCTGAAGTTAAAGGGTTGCTGGGATGGGCAGGTAATGATGCTGTTGCCACTCTGAATGGAGAGGAGGTAGCTCAACTGAAACTGCCTCGTCGGCTGGGCATCATTTCGCAGACCACACAGAGCCACGCCAAGTTTGTCGAGTTTATTAATGAGGTCATCAGGGCCGTTTTCCCTGATGTCCAAGAATTGCGCATCATAAATACTCTTTGTCAGGAAACACGAAAACGGCAAGAAGCTGCTATAGAATTAGCTGAAAAAAGTGACCTGATGATAGTTGTTGGCGGACACAATAGTGCCAACACACAGCGTCTAGCTGAGATATGCTCACCTATTGTCGAAACTCATCTGATAGAAACCGCCGCCGAAATAGAAAGGGGCTGGCTTTCGGGAAAGCGGCATGTTGGTGTAACCGCCGGTGCCTCTACACCTGATGAAGCTATTGAAGAGGTGGTGTTAAAGCTGAAATCACTCGCCGGCGATGATTAGAATCTTAACCCAGCATATCATCCAATTTTCGACCGCCAAGAAGGTGGAAGTGGAGATGAGGCACAAGCTGGCCACCATCAGCACCAGTACTTTCCGACAATCGATAACCGCTGGCAGAAATGCCTTCTTTCTCAGCAAGTTTTTTAGCCAGCAAGATGAGACGTCCCATTAACGCTTGCTGTTTGCTGGTGAGCTCTGTCATTGAGGCGATATGGGATTTGGGTATGATGAGAATATGCGTAGGTGCCTGGGGATGGATATCCCGAAAAGCTAGAAGCTCTTTGTCCTGGTAAACAATGTCAGCAGGTATTTCTCCGGCAACAATCCGGCAAAAAATACATTCCATGATTTAAGACGGCTGCTAGGACACGCGGATTGATAAGCAGGTAACCGTTCTCTTTATACCTGGTATAGGGTGGATCTTCTCGGTGACCAAGGCGCCAACGGCATTAAAGTCATCATGTTCAACCACAGCGATAACATCGTAAGGGCCAGTTACCAGGTCAACCGACTTTATCTCCTTAACCTTTTGACCATGAAGGGCTGTCACCACATCTTTGGTCCTGCCTACCTCCGTCTCGATTAGCACAAAGGCCTTGGCTGGCATATTTTCACCCCCTCTAACTAGAATTTTAGCCTATTATGTTAGATTGACGCAACTCGTTAATTTGCGACTTATTATAGCCTAAATCACGCAATATCGCTTCGGTATGCTCGCCGAAGACAGGTGCCAGGCTCCTCACCTTGCCCGGAGTCTCGGATAGCTTGACCGCGATGCCGGGGTGTTTCACCTTACCCAAGGTCGGATGGTCTATCTCTAAAACCATCTGACGGTGGAGCACTTGAGGGTCGCTGAAAACTTCATCCAAAGTATAGACTTTTCCCACCGGCACGTCCTTCTGGGATAAAAAATCAAACCACTCATCCCTGGTCTTGGTCAGGAAGACCTGCCTCAGATTGGAAGAGATTTCCTCCCATTTCTCACCCTCGGGTTTGTGAAGAAAATGTTCTGGCGAAACGCAATAAGGTATATATTCCTCCCTGCCTAGAGCACGACACAGGTTCTCCCAGAACCATGGCTCAACACAACCGATGCTGACATATTTGCCATCCTTAGCCTCATATACACCGTAATAAGGATAAGCGCCATGAAGCCAGGTTTCACCTCTATTGAACATAACACCTCTGGAAAAGTAATTACTAATGAACCACGTCAGAAGGGTGATTACCCCATCTGCATAGGCGATATCCACGTTTTGTCCTCTACCTGTTTTGTCTCTGGCTACCAAAGCTGCCATGATGCCGATAACCCCATGCAAGGAAGCTCCAGCAAAATCTGCTAATAGATTTAACGGGACAACTGGTGGTCGGTCGGGAGTGCCAATGAGATTAAGGGCACCAGCTATTGATATATAGTTTACGTCGTGTCCTGAGAATTTGCTGTACGGGCCATCCTGCCCGTAGCCACTGAGGGAGCAATAGATAATCCCGGGGTTAATCTCCTTTATCTTTTCGTAGTCCACACCCAAGCGCTTAACCACGCCTGGCCTGAAACCCTCAACAATAACATCAGCCGTCTGTGCCAGCTGGTAGAATATGTCACGGCCTTTGTCAGATCTGAGATTTAGCCCGATACTCCTTTTATTGCGATTCATAGCGTCATAAGCTGCTTGTTTTCCATCTTCGTCTCCTGCCAATAGCATGCCCAATCCGGCACCCCGACCACCAACACCAAGCGGTGCCCCCACCTTAATTACATCAGCACCCAAGTCGCCCAAAATCATAGTGCACAAAGCACCGGGAACCAGATGGGTAAGGTCCAAAATCCTGATACCATCCAGAGCTAACATATTACCTCCATCCGAATTGATTAGGCCGGCCAGGTTTCACTAATATTACTTTTTGACGTAGTTACAGTCAAGAGAGGGGAGGAATTGTAGGGATACACACTAAACATGTAGCCCCGAGGCTTTAGCCTCGGTAGTCCCGACCCTAAAGGGTCGGGACTACATTTTCGGGTAACTTCTGTCCCCAGGGGGCTTGACAAGATTTCCTGCTTCTATTATAATAGGCAAACGGTTTCCTACGACCTAAAGTATCAACTTCAGGAACAATATCGTGATAGGCGTTGAAACACAAGAGGTTGAGAGAAAAGAGCTCTCCATCCTAAAAATCCTGAGTGAATCTCAGGAACCTTTGGGGGCCAGGGTCCTTGCTCGACGACTGAAAGACTACGGGGTTTACCTGGGCGAAAGAGCAGTGAGATACCACCTCAAATTGATGGATGAACGAGGATTAACCAGGCTCGTCAGCCGGGATGGCCGGCTGATCACCGAATTGGGTGCAGAAGAGCTGGGCAATGCCCTAGTCAGAGACAAGGTCGGTTTTGCCATAGCCAGAATCGAACTGCTCGCCTTTCGTACCGATTTCGATTGGGAGAAACGCACCGGCACCATACCGGTTAACATCTCTTTCTTCCCCAAGGCGAAATTCGCTAGAGCACTTCAGGCAATGAAACCGGTTTTCGATGCAGGGATTTGCGTGAGCGACCTGGTGGCTGTAGCTCAAGGGGGAGAACAACTGGGTGAGCTAACTGTTCCTGAAAATAGCATAGGGTTGGCAACTGTGTGCAGCATCGTGATAAACGGCACTTTACTCAAGGCCGGCGTTCCCACGGATTCTCGATTCGGCGGCATACTGCAGATTCGAAACCACCAGCCGCTCCGTTTCGTGGAACTCATTAATTATGCCGGCTCTTCCCTCGACCCCTCCGAGGTATTCATCAGGGCCAGGATGACCTCAGTCAGAGACGCAGCCAAGGCAGGCAACGGTAAAATACTGGCTAATTTCCGTGAAATACCAGCCCTGTGCCGACCAATAGCTGAGAAGGTCGTGACTGAACTGAAGGATGCAGGTCTGGGAGGTCTGATGGTGATGGGTAATACCAGTGAGCCAGTGTGTGAAATCCCAGTGGAACTCAACAGGATAGGAATGGTTCTAATCGGAGGCCTGAATCCAGTGGCTGCCGTTGAGGAGGCAGGTATAGAAGCAGAAAACTATGCCATGAGCACTATCATGGAATATCAGAAATTAAAGAAATTTGAGGAGGTTACAAGTTGAAAGAGATAAAAGTTATACCGTGTCTGGATGTAAAGGAGGGGAGGGTAGTTAAGGGGGTAAAGTTCGTCAACATGAGGGATGCGCGCGACCCGGTAGAGGCTGCAGAAGCTTACTGCCGAGAAGGGGCGGATGAGCTGGTCTTCCTCGACATTATGGCTAGTGCCGAAGACAGGGGAACAAGACTGGAATGGGTCAAGAGGGTAGCAGAGAAAGTCACCATTCCCTTCGCTGTAGGCGGTGGCATCAGAGACACCAAAGACATGAAAGATTTATTTGACCTGGGCGTAAGCAAGGTCTCCATCAATACTGCTGCCGTCAGAAATCCAGACCTGATAAAGGAAGCATCAAAAAAGTTCGGCAAGCAAAGGCTTGTTGTTGCCATTGACGGCATTAAAAATCCGCCGAATAGCGGCCGTCCCAGATTAGAGGTGGTGGTTAAGAGCGGCATGGAGTCAACGGGATTGGACATCGTCGAGTGGGCAAAAAAGGTGGAGAAATTGGGTGCCGGAGAGATTTTGCTTACCAGCAAGGATGCCGATGGCACCAAGGAAGGATATGATTTGGAGATGACCAAGGCCGTAGCTGAAGCTGTAAGCATACCGGTTACAGCTTCGGGCGGTGCCGGTAAATTAGAGCACCTTTACGAAGCCGTAGCCATTGCCAAAGCTTCAGCAGTCCTGGCGGCGTCAATATTTCACTTTGGAGAAATATCCATACCCGAAGCCAAAAAATACCTTAAGGAAAAAGGAATACCGGTAAGAATAAGTTAAAGACTAAAATCAAAATTAAGAAGGAGTAAGGAAAAATGAATTTACAACGACCAAACGCAAACGATGCCACCAGAAGCGCCAATCGCTCCAGAAGCGTAGTCCCGGGCAGTGGTCTCTGCTCCCGCTGCCTTGACGGCTGCACCGGTAACTGTGAAGTTTTCAAAGCCACCTTCCGCGGCCGGGAATTAATCTATCCCGGCCCCTTTGGTGAAATAACCGCTGGCGGCGACAAGGAATACCCCGTTGATTATTCTCATTTGAACATTCAAGGTTATGCACTAGGAGCCAGAGGAATGCCTAAGGGTGTTGTCGGCGACCCGGATACCGCCCTTTTCCCGGCGGTGAACACCGAGACTGATTATGGCTGGGACATAAAGGTCAAGATGAAGGTTCCCATTTTCACCGGCGCTCTAGGGTCTACCGAGATAGCGCGAAAAAACTGGGAACATTTTGCTGTCGGCGCTGCCATCAGCGGGGTTACCCTGGTCTGTGGTGAAAATGTGTGCGGTATTGACCCGCGACTGGAGCGTGATGCCAAGGGCAAAGTTACTTCAGCCCCCGATATGGACCGCCGCATCGAGGTATACCGGCGTTATCATCAGGGATTTGGCGAAATATTGGTGCAGATGAACGTTGAAGACACCAGATTGGGTGTTGCTGAGTATATCCTTAAAAAGCACGGTATAGAGACCATTGAATTGAAATGGGGACAGGGCGCCAAATGCATCGGCGGTGAGATAAAGGTCAACTCTCTGGAGCGGGCTCTGGAGCTCCAGAAGCGCGGTTATATCATTACCCCCGATCCGTCAGACCCCATTAATCAGGCCGCTTTTAAGGAAGGCGCGCTTAAAGAATTTGAAAGGCACAGCCGCCTAGGTTTTATCGATGAGGAAGGTTTTTATGCCGAAGTTAAGCGTCTGAGAAATCTGGGATTCAAGCGCGTTACCTTAAAGACCGGAGCCTACAGCCTGCGTGAGCTGGCCATGGCTATAAAATGGGGCTCGAAAGCCAAAATCGACCTACTCACCATAGACGGCGCCTCTGGTGGCACTGGCATGAGCCCATGGCGGATGATGGAAGAGTGGGGCGTACCCAGCCTCCATCTCCACGCCGCAGCTTATGAGTTCGCCAAGATGCTGGCTGATAAAGGCCAGCGACCGCCTGATTTGGCCTTTGCCGGCGGCTTCAGCAGCGAAGACGGCGTGTTCAAGGCACTTGCCTTAGGTGCACCTTTCACCAAGGCGGTATGCATGGGCCGAGCTTTGATGATTCCTGGTATGGTGGGCAAGAACATCGCCGAATGGATCAAGGATGGCAAGCTGCCGAATACCGTCAGTCAATTCGGCTCGACGCCTGAGGAAATCTTTGTCTGCTACGAACAGGTAAAGAACATCGTCGGTGCCAATGAAATGAAGAACATACCTCTGGGTGCTATTGGTATCTACAGCTACTCTGATAAAATCAAGGTAGGCTTACAGCAGTTGATGGCCGGTGCCAGGTGCTTCAGCGTGCCCGCAATCAGCCGCAATGATCTGATGTCCTTGACTGAAGATTGTGCCAAGGTCACCGGCATACCCTATCTCATGGATGCCTACAGAAAAGAAGCAGTCAAGATCCTCACCAGCTAAATGTTGCGTTTCGGTCAAATGAACAGGCTCCGACAACCTCGGAGCCTGTTTTTTTATCCCCAATAAATCATGCGTTCACGCGGAGTGCCACCAAACCAAACCTTGAATTTTACGTTCGCCAGCCTGTCCCTCCACCAAGGGAGAGGTGAGCAATTCTAATCTAAGAGGTGGTACAATTGCGGTGGCAGGTCACAATTCGAAGGCGCTTCAGGCAAGCTCGTTGTATACCCCAAACTCAGGGCGTCCATCCAGCAGAGAGGCGATAGCCTTGGAAAACTCCTTGAAGTGCTCTGTCGAGCCATGGAGCTTTAAAGCTTCCCCGCTCTCATATTTCTCATACACAAAGAACTCATTCGGGGCATCCACTTTGCGGTGAACGACATAGCTTATAGTGCCCGGGTCCTGAAGGACTTTGGGTGCAAGCTTCCGGAATTCCTGCTCGAGTTCATCTCCTTTGCCTTCTACTGCCTTTAGTTTCGCAGCCACAACTATCATGCTAATTAACCTCCTTGAACGACGTTTCTCCCCAATTCCCTGCCTCAAATAGATTAATCTCGTTACTTGGCTTGTAGCTTAAAGAGCCTCTAAATTATGGTACAGATTAGTGTTGAATGCAATACTCCCTACTTCAACAATGCCCAATAAATCATTTATTCAGCCGGGCTGCAAAGAGGTCAAGAGCGGGAATCATACACCAGGGAGCGCATCCCACACCATTGAAGTACTAACAATTTTCAAATTAAACAAACTCGATTTGTTGGGCCATATTACGATGAAAAGGAGCTATGGGTGTATGTGCTGCGAAATATGTTGACTTTTTTGGGGGATAGATTAAAATAGTCGTATATTAGGCTGGCCAGTTTAAGTCTTATCTCTGAAAAAACGAAGGAGGGGTAGATGAAAAAACCATTCAAGTTTATCATAGCAGCTCTAGTCGCCTTGGTCGTAGGTGGCGCAATCGGATACTTCACTGTTGATCCCATGCTTAATCTCATCACAAACATTAGCGGGGTTCAGAACGGACCGTGGGGTACCAGCCTTGCCGTTGGCAGCACCTCGGCTAACCCATATCTTAGAGGCTGGGTTGCCAAACATGGACTTCTGGCGCTTGCCAAATCCGAGACAATCTATTTACACGCCTACGTAGACGACAATGGGGAGCCACTTCTGGGAAATTGCGACTATAGGATAGAAGGCAAGGCGCCTGACACCCGGTGGTGGTCCATCACTGCATATGCTGAGGATGATTTCCTGATACCCAATGAACAGGGACGCTACTCGTGGAGTTGTACCGAGATGAAGTTTGAGCCGGATGGGAGTTTCAAAATCTACTTGTCCAAGACACCGAGGGAAGGAAATTGGCTGCCTACAGGTGACGCCAAAAAGCTGTCTCTTTCGCTCCGCCTGTATAATCCCGGGAGTGCCTATTATGATTATGAGACCCTAAAGACAGTCGAGCTACCAAGCGTTATCAAGGAGGGCTGCAAATAATGAAGAAGTGGATAGGATGGACGGTATTAGCCATCTTTGTTGTGGCTATCATTGTAAATCTTGTCATGGTAATCAGGATACCCAATGACATAATGGAGATTACACTGACGCAGAGGTTCAATTATCCACCTAACCAGTGGGTTTTTGCCCCGCCGGCGACAGCAGAACGCAGAACGATAGTTAGGCCATCGCCTGACCTTCTCTATTCACTCTGCTGCTATGACATAAGCCAGTACCCTCTTCGTTTAACTGCGGCTATACCTGATAATTATTGGTCTATCTCAGGTTTTGCCATGAATACGGACAATTTCTTTGCCATCAATGACAAGCAGGCGAAGTCGAACCCAATCGAGGTAGTTTTGATCCGGAAGGATATGACGTATCAGGATACAACGGGGAAAGCACATGTCATAGTCGCACCCACCGACAGGGGCATAATCTTAATTCGGACAGTCATCACCAGTAAGGCTGATTTGCCAGGTCACACGGAGATTCAAAAGAAAGCCACCATTGAGTTGGTAGGAGCTCCAGCCGAAGAGGAGGTAGTGAAACCGCCAACCGCAGGCGGACTCTCATTTGAGGCAGCTGAATATGTGAATACCGAGCACAGCTTCTCTATTAAATACCCGGCCGCTTGGGTAAAGGGACAGCCTGTGGGAGCACAGGTCTTTACTGCTGCGGCAACCGCCAGGGTTCCAGTGATAACCGTCAGCATTAGGGAGGCTGCTACCTTTACCGGTGCACTCAAGGCTGGCCTGGAAGAGTCTGGCGGTTCGAATATAAATATTGGGCCCGAGAAACAGACGAAGCTGGCTGATGGCACCGAGGCTACCACAGCCAAGGCTGATTGGACGGTTAAGTCGGGCTACCCAGGCGAGACCTTTGCCCTAGGAGTGCAGAAGGGCAGCAAGTGGATCGTGGTTACAATAACCACTGTAGCTATGCTTGTCCCTTACGATGAAGCAAAGTTCTCTGAAATAGCCCATACCCTACAATCCAAATAGCAAGCGGGAAAAGTCAGCCTTGTTCTATATCAGCACAATTCACCCGAAACAATGGCTTAAGGTCAGCAGGAGTTCCTGTTCACAATTCTCGGTCTGTTTGAGAAATCCGAGAGAGAAATAATTGAAATAATTGAGGAGGTTGTATTTGATGAAAAACGTCAGACAATGGTTAGTCAGTGCCCTTAGCATCAGCATTGTATTAACAATTTGCCTCGGCTTGGCGTGTGTTTCAGCGCCGGCCATTGACATGGCGGTTGACAGCAAAGCCGTCGGTATCGGTGCCTTAGATGCGCTGTCAGATCTGGAGAGTCAGATATCTGCGTTGCCAGACTCTGCTTTTACAGATCCGAACCATCGTAACACGCTGCTAAATAATCTTGATGACGCAATAAACCAGGTTGAAAATGGTGGCTACAAGGGCGCACTTAATAAGCTTGACAAGGATGTTAAAAATAATATCAAGGAGTGGATAGTCGCTGCTCAACAACCCGCAGTACTGGACAGTGTGGACGTTGCCATCGTTTGCACCACTAATGCATCGCTTACCACAGTAAAGACCGTATACGGCAAAGTTGCAGGGACAAACGCAGGCAATGACAGCTGGGTCTGGAAGGGAATTCCCTATGCTAAGCCACCGGTAGGGGCACTAAGATGGAAGGCACCGCAGGACCCCGATTCATGGCAGATAGTTCGCCACTCTACGGATACATTCACGCCGGCCACTCAACCGGTAATGTCACTGCAGTGGATGCCCGCAAACCAGATTACCGGTTCGGAGGATTGCCTATATTTGAACATATTCCGGCCTAAGATAGGCGCCAAGAACCTGCCAGTCTACATCTGGATCCACGGCGGAGCTAACTTTTTCGGTGGTGCCCATAGGTACGATGCGTCTCTCATGGCCAGTAAATGTAATATGGTCGTGGTTGTGATTCAGTACAGGCTCGGCCCATTCGGTTGGTTCATCCATCCAGCACTTAATGCCGGAGGTTCCAGTGAGGACAGGTCCGGCAACTACGGCACCCTAGACACAATCCAGGTTCTCAAATGGGTGCGCAATAACATTGCAGCATTCGGTGGCAACCCGGATAACGTGGCAGTAGCTGGTCAATCAGCCGGCGGATTTAACACGATGAACCTCATTATTTCACCTTTGGCGAAGGGCCTTTTCCACAAGGCAATTTCGCAAAGCGCTGGAGGTGGCCTCATCCCGGTTGAAACCGGTGTTGCACGGGCCAATGCCATTATAGATAAGCTCCTTGTAGCTGATAAGACCTGCCCCGACTTGGCGGCGGCAACAGCTTACCGCACAGCCATGACAAATGAAAAAATAGAAGCCTACCTTAAGGGCAAGACGACTCATGAAATAATGCGGGCCGCGATGAACGACAGGGGTGCCATTGACAATGTTTCACCCTTTATAGATGGTGCGGTGATACCCGGCAAGGCTGCTGATATCATCGCATCTGGGAATTACAACCATGTCCCGATTATCCTGGGAAGCACGGAGGATGAATTGAAGCCCTTCATGCCCCTCTATGGCGCGGCCGTTCCAACTTCTACTGGTCAAACCTGGTTCGCTGCATTCAAGATTATATCCGGTGAGCTGCCCCTAGATACAGTATTTGCAACGTCGGATAAGCTCATTTACGATGCCTGTGGCAAATATCCTTCACTCAACTGGAAAGCAGGCGCAGTGGATTCCGTCGCCAGGCTTTTAACAGACAAACAGGATAATGTCTACTGCTACTTCTTTAAGTGGGGTGGCTCGGGTTCCGGCCCGGCACCGTTAGATTTCCTCTATGGGGCTGGCCATTCTTTGGATATCTCGTTCTTCTTCGGATGGGACAGTGACACTTATGGAATTTACTTCTTCAACTCAACCAACGAGCCTGGCAGGGTAGCGCTTCAACAGGCCATGATGTCCTACCTGGCGAACTTTGCTCGCACAGGAGACCCCAATGGTTCCGGCTTACCCGTATGGGCAAAATGGTCTAACGTCCCAGGCGAACCTAAATCCATTACGTTCAATGCAAGCAATACCGAGGCCGACATCGTGATGGAGAACTGGGAAATAACCAGAGCAGATGCACTGGCACAGATAGATGCTTTGCCGTTGCCGTCGGAAGCCAAATCTTTGATCAAAAGATTTTTAATCTACTAAGCTAGGATCTCTTTGAAGGATAGATGACTATCGGGGCTGGCGACAAAGCTACATTAGAAGGTTTGCCGCCGCTGGTGATGACTAACATATGCGATGGTATAACAAGACAAGGGAGCCCACCTTGGGCTCCCTTCTTATCGGTTTAATAACGGGGCTATCTTCCGCTTCGGGGTGCCCCACTACATCGACAAAGCCGGTGCAAAGTGAACACATTAGGGCGGTTTGTTCAACAGGACCGCCAGTTCATTTTGCTAACATACTTTTCAGCACCACCCACCGCACACGATTTGCTATGTAGAAGCATCTGATGGCATAATTGGAGCTTGATTCGTAACCTTTCTAAATTAATTCCGTTTCCGGATTAAAAAGGGGGAGAATATGGAAACCATTAGCGAAAAGAAGACAGGCACCGAACAAAAGAAGATACAAAGGCTCCCTTTCGGGATAAAGTTGAGCTACGGCATCGGTGACATCTCCAATAACATTTTCATCGTCGCCACGGGGATGTATCTCCTATTCTTTATGACGAATGTGGTCGGCATCAATCCCGCGCTGGCGGGGATCATGCTCCTGTTTCCCAAGATCTGGGATGTCATCGAAGACCCAATCATGGGGGCCATCTCGGATATCACCCGCTCCCGGTTCGGTCGGAGGCGCATCTATCTCCTCTACGGCGCGATCCCCTTCGGCGTCACCTTTTTCGTCCTCTTTATCGCCCCTGGCTATCGGAGCGAGTTCGCCAACGCGCTCCAAATATCGCTCCTCTTCGCGCTGGGCTGCACTGTCTTTACGGTCGTCAACGTTCCGTATGCCAGCATGGTGCCGGAGATGTCGGACGATTATAACGAGCGGTTGTCGATCACATCTTTTCGCATGTTCCTTGCCTCCGTCGGCGCACTACTGGCTGGGGCGCTGGCCCTGCCTCTGGTGCAGGCCGGTGGGGGAGGCGCCGCCGGTTTTCAATTGATGGGGATCGTCTTCGGCGTGGGTATCATTATCTCGTGTCTTATCTGCTTTTTTGGCACGAGAAAGGCGCCAAGCCTGCCGCCGAAAAAGGAGATGCCTCCCATGAAAGAGCAGGTCAGGATCGCGGTTAAGAATTATCCCTTTGTCATGTTGATGACCAGCTATTTCTTACAGGCGCTGGCCATCGGCGTCATGATGGCGGGGTTCGTCTACTATGTGAAATACGCGATGAACCTGCCCGAGACCGCGATGAACGTCGCCTTTCCCATCTTTCTAATCACCGGCATCCTGTTTATCCCGGTATGGCTCGCGGTGGGAAAGAGACTCGGCAAGATAAAGTCGTACTATATCGGGCTCGCCATATTTACCGTCATGATGGGGTCCCTCTTCTTTACGAGCTCTTCTCTGCCGTGGCTCTTCTATGTACAGGTATTCCTGGCGGGGATCGGTTTCTCGAGTTTTCAGCTCTTCCCATTCTCGATGCTACCCGACACGATCGAGTATGATCAGATGCAGTCCGGCTTGCGGCGCGAGGGGGTCTTTTCTGGCATGTGGTCAGCGGGCCAAAAGATCGCCTACTCCGTGGGACCTCCTATCGTAGGCTTTGCCCTCGCCCTTTCGGGATTCGTGATGGAAGGCCCCCAGCCTGAGAGCCTTAACGTCGGGGTTCGCGCAATTTTCTGCCTGTTTCCAGCGGCCATGATCCTGTTGAGTTTCCTGCCGTTTCGCAAGTACAATCTCACCGAAGAGGAATTCGAACGGGTAAAGGCGCACATCTCCCGGACCGCGGAGAGCCAGATAGGCAAACAAAACAGGCCTCGTTCTAAGTAGAGTCTTTAGAGTGAAAATAGGAAATGGCACCCAATCATACTATTTGGAGTAGTGCCTTTGTTGGCTCTCTGGGCTAAGTTTGGGAGGTCAGGCACTGGCAATAAGTTTGAATCCTACCCACGCCTGACCTCATGTTTTCTTCGCGGGTCTATGATAAAGCAGCGAATGGCCGAATCAGCTTGGCTTTGCTTGAAATCCTCAGACTAGTCGACGACGGCCTTGTAAATCATACTCTGTATTAAATTCCGGTAATACTCCCGGAGGCTTGGAGTGCTCACCATAAAAACAGCAACCAGGTCTTCCTTGGGATCAACCCAGTACACGGTCCCGGCAGCACCACCCTTACAGAATTCGCCGACATTTGCCGGAAAGTCTGCACTTGCAGTATCAACGCGAACGTAAAAATCGAAGCCTACACCATATCCATGTCCGGGTATGTACAGGGCATCGTCGCGGTTGCCCAGTGGGCCCAATTGATCCGAAGTTATGAAGGCCACGGTTGTCGGTTTCAGCAGACGCTTACCTTCAAGTTCGCCGCCATTTAGGAGCATCTGGGCAAAGCGCGCCCAATCCATGGCCGTCGATACTGAACCCCCACCTCCACTCCAATATTTCCTATTGGGGTCAGTTACATCAATGCAGAGAGGCCATGCGGGGTCCAAGTAAACCAAACGGTCTATGTCCTCTCCTGTAATCTGGAATCCGGAATCTTTCATTTCCAATGGTTTGTAAATGCGTTCTGCAAAGAATTTGTCCAGCGTCATGCCGGAGACAACCTCTATCACCCGACCAAGGACATCATACGACACGCCGTATCGATATATGGTTCCCGGATTTTCAACCAGCGGCATCTTGGCCACCTTTTCACACACTTCGGCATTTGTTAATCCTTCAAGTTTATTCATGCCAGCTTGTAAGTACATGGCTTGAATGACTGTTGGAGGAAAAAACCAATAACTTAATCCTGAAGTGTGTGTGGCAAGGTTCTGAATCGTCATAACGTTGCTGGGTTGCGCCATGGTGACCACATCTTTGCCTGTCTCGTCTTTCGAGACTTCCCCCACTTTAATATCTTTAAAAGCCGGTATGTATTTTTCGACCGGGTCTGTAAGCGCCAATTTCCCCTCATCCATCAACATAGCGACCGCCAAGGCGGTGATGGATTTAGTCATGGAGTAGACGCGGAATATCGAGTCCTTTTCCATCAGTAACTTTTTCTCATTGTCCCGGTAGCCGAAACTCTTGAAGTAGGCGATTTTCCCATCTCGAGCCACTAAGAGAACAGCGCCGTTTATTTTGTTTGCTGCTACGTCGTCATTTAATACAGTGTCAATCTGATTTAGTCGTTCCGACGAAAGACCGACATCCTCTGGCTTAACCGTTTCACTGGAGAAGACTGCAGGCTGGGCGCAAGCTGCAAAAACAGAAGAGATTAACAGGACCGATAGCAATAGGATTGAGCAAACCAGCCAAATCTTGTTTTGATATACCTTCTCTATTTTGATGATACGCCTCCTTTTTGGATTCTAGATAAGTGCTGTAACTTCGAAATGGCAGTGAAGCCCATAATACCTAACCAAGATGTGTAATATTCACCTCCTTTCAATGAGATTTATGTTTATAATCATTAGTTTCTTGCTACGGAGTAAGAATAATTCAATCACTGAACAATTACGTGTTTATGCCACTGCTTTCAATACGCACAATGCGCGCAGCGTTACCCACTTGTTAGGTTGTTTCTTAGCACCAAAGTCTATCCACGTCTTGCCTGTGTAGTCGTATTCCAGCAACCAACGCCCCTGAGCATCTTGCTTGTCATAAATTATGGCCAAAGCATTTGTCAGCCTAGGGTCATTACCGTAGCCTAATCCAATCAGCGCCTCAACGTTCTGCAGCAAATCGGTAACATAAAACACTGGAAAGCCGAATTTCCACCAATTTCGGCTCGGTTTATTGCTGTACCCGCAGGGATAATCTGCCTTGGCTGGGTCTTTGCTGAACAGGAAATCAACTCCTACGTTAATCGCGTTATCTATCAGTACCGTCCTTTTTCCCTTCGGCAATTTACTGAAAGCCAGCATTACTTTCACTGCTCCCCAGGCACAGGGCAATTTATTATTTGAGCCACAGGCAAAGTTCGGTCCACGTTTCGCAGAGTAGTAACGCACCGGGGCCGACTTATCTTCCATCGGAGCTACACCTTCCCCTGTGACACTCCTCGCCATCCACTCAAACGCTTTATCTAAGCGTGGGTCTTCACATCCCAGGTCAAGTAATGCGGCGCAAAGGTCTCCTTGCAAACAATCTGCTGTTCCCGAGGGAAGCCCATTCACTGTGAAATGCCCACCTTTTGTCAGCGTATGCTCCAATAAATAGGAACAGGCGGTGGCTATGCGCTCATCCATTTCAATAGAAGCGCCAAGCTGAGACAACAAGATAATCGACCACACAGTTCCGGTGTATTTCGGGTAATACCCGGCTCCGGGTTGCTCCCAGTATCCTTCTTTTTCCATCTTTTCTAACACGTGAGCAATAGGGCCTTCAGCGTGTGCCCTTTTCTTTACCGCCATCAATTCATCTGCATCGGTTTCCATTAGGTCACGCATGGCAAGGTATTTCACGCCAATATCGCTCAGCTCCAGTAACCACTGTAATTGATTTTCCTTTATCTTAATGTCCATTGCCATTAGAGTCCTCCATCTGGCTCAGTTTACACCCAAAAGTATCCATAAAATGTGATGGTGAGTCTCCCCATTAGAACGAGGTTCATAATGCTCGTGCTCAAATATTTCCTTAACAGTTAAGAAACTGAAATCTCCTTCCAGCTCTTCCCGTGTACAAAAATGGAGGAACCTCTCGTCTTCAAATGAGTTATCCTCGTTCTCGATGCGTTTACCTCTGCCAAAGTGCTCTGGGTCACCCGTGGAAAACGTGCTGAGGAAAAGCATGCCACCAGGCTTCAGCTTCTTTTCAATTATATCCCTGAGGGCGTTTCTTTCTTCCATTTTTAGCAACTGATAAAGGTTAGAGGCGAATATAATTTCGAATTTGCCGTCATCCATCTGCCTGAAGTCACAACATTCAAATCTGACACGCGATTCTAAATCATCAGCCAGCGCCTTCCGTGCCATTTCAATCGCTTCCCTGGAATTGTCAATGCCGAAAACATCGCATTTAATGTTTCGTGCCAAATATATGGCATCACGCCCATAGCCACATCCTAGGTCTAATATGTCGATAGCCTTGTAAGAGGGTTTGATTCCTTGAAGATAGTTGCAGGCAAAGGTAGCTAATTCGCTGGGTCTGTCACCCCAGACATGCTGATTAGTCCGATAAGTATTATCCCACGCCATCGGTTTCGTGTTTCTTTCTTCGGGTAATAAGAACGATGCTGCCCACTGTTCCCACTAGGTAGGCAAGCGGGCAAACGAAAATTGCCGTCATAAAGAAAAATGGCTCATCGCCTATTCCGGTTCTCTCCCAGAAGTCCTCACCAAACCACAGAGCAAATGCCGCGCCAACAAGATTGTGCAGGAGCATGCTGGCAAAAATTCCCACAGCGGAAGCGCCGGCCAGTATGAGGAACTTCTTAAGGGTTCTGTCAATGTCCGCTTTCACTGCCAGAATCAGCAGTGCCAGTCCTAACAGAAAGAAAAGTGAGCCGGAAACGAAGAAAAGCGTCGGAGCGAAATTAACGCCTAGAATATCGTTGAGCAATTGCCTCAGTGGCGGTCCCAGAAGCAACTGCATTACGATTGCAAGCAGGATGAAAACACCAAACAGTGCCCAGAATACCGGCAGAAGAAATTTGTTCGCCATTTTCCCCTCCATATAACTCGTAAGTTGCAAACAATACTAATCCTCCATCAATAGCTTGTCAATGAGCCAGATGGACAGATAGGGTCGTGGCTAGGCATCTTGAAACTCGGGTTGGTACTTTACCGTTCCGCTTATGTTTGCCAGTGCGCCTTTGCTGAGCTCCAGGGCCATAAATGCCTCCTCAGGGACTGGATATTCACATTTGAGGTTAAAGGTTCTGGCTGGAACAAAACCGAAGCGCGGGTAGTAATCCGGATGGCCCAGAACAACCACCGCTTTGTGACCAGCTTGATGGCATTTCTCAAGACCAGCGCTGACAAGGCTTGCCCCTATTCCCCTGCTCTGATGCGATGGCAAAACGGCCAATGGCCCAAGCCCGACGGCAGTCAGGCTCGATGATTCTGATTGGATTGTGACAGGGGTGAATAGGATATGACCTACGACCTGGTCTGAATCAATAGCCACGAGCGACAGTATGAATGCTTGCCTGATGCGAAGCTTCTCAACTATGTCTGCTTCAGCCGTGCCACCAAATGCCTGCTCATTAACATAGCCAATAGCAGCTATATCTTCAGGTGTTTCCTGACGTATAATTAACACGAAAAGCTCAATTCTTAAGTTTGATGTCTTGTGCCTGGGGATTGGCGCATGGGCAATGATTGCCTTCAGGGTGTCAGCCAGCGCCACCTCCACCACCACCGCCACCTCCACCACCACTGCCGCTGCCACCGGAAAAGCCTCCCTGGACCATGTTTACCATGCCACTGAAGGCATCGCTTATCGAGCCTAGCGATGGTGCCGATGAGATGGCGGGGGTTATCCCGTCTCCTGTATCACCGGCGGCGTAAAACCAGACCGGTGTTGGAGCCTCAAGCTCGCTGAACTGCTTTACCCAGCCCTGGGTCAAGCCAAAAACTACCGCATAGGCGAAATAGGTATCCCAGTAGCTCAGATTGTCGGTAGCTAGCTGCTTGTCTTTAACCATTTTCTTGAGATACTTGCCAAAAGCCTTCCACTGCGCAGATTCTTTTGTGCCTGTCTCCGTTCGCTTGGGTAGTTTCCGTGATAACATGACCGCTGCTATGCCAACGGGAATTAGCATCACAAAAGGAACGAATGTCATCTCAGCATATTGGCCCAGAAGCACAAAGAGCAGTATGCCAAGAAACATGGCAAAAACGATGAGAAGTAATGCGGGAGTAAGCAGGCGTTGGGCTGACCGCGATGGCTCCTCTTCAAAAAGTCCCTGCTTTACGGCATCCCGTTCCACCTTCTGGGTAAATTCCCGCAATAGCTGCGGATGCCGTCCTTTCTGCCCTGAAAGCAGTTTGCCGTCGCGACTTGCCATAGTCTGCGTTACCAGTTTCTCGAAAGAGAATTTCTCACCATCCTTGGCTTTTATTATCAGGATGTCTTTTTGTGTGCCGAACCAACGTCGTCTTTCTGTTTGCACTATCTCCAGGATGCCTTTGTTGGCCAGGTCGAAGAGGGTGGCAGTAAGTTCCGCCGGACCCACTCTGGCACGGGTTACTAGTGCCACCAGTGCTGGAGGTAGGTCACTCGGGGGTGAGTACTGTGACTGCGGCACCGGCCCAATTTCAGGCAAGCGGCCTCTTCTGCTGAAGGCACGACGTATCCAGAGAGCCCCAAGTAGCGGTACAACCAATAAGCCAAATAGCGTCAGGAGCAGGTTTATTACCGGCTTAACTTCATTGTTGTAGGCCTCTTGCTTTTCTAGCTTTATCTGCCACGTTGGCGGAGTGCCTTCGATAAGGCCGTGGGGGAAATAGACTCTGATCTCAAGTTCTTCAGCAGCCGGTACTCTACCGGCGAGGAACTCTATGGTCTGGTCATCCACTATACGCCTGATAGTAGGTACACCATAGCTATAAATGGAAAGCTGCTGTGGCGGCACCGGCTGAGGCAGGTGAACTACTACTTTGCTTGACTCCACATAGCTGTCGCGGTCTCCGAAAACGGCTTTCCAGTATAGCTGGTCAGCAGGGCTGTTGATGTGCACACAACCGTGTACCGTGTACCTCAGCTCTATGCTCCGACGGCTGTTAATTGTCTCCGGAAACCACCAGCCAATCCAGAACTTGTCTTTCTCCATCCATGTAGCATAGGCATAAGTCTCACCACCGGGTGACTCACCAGTCCTCTTCCGAACATCTATCCATTCTTTCACCGAAGGGTTCAGTGAGTATCGCCGGTCACCTTCCCAAACCTCTACATTGTCGATTGACTCAAGCCTGTCGGTGGGCATCCATCTGAATGCATAGTGGAAATCGCCTGAGGTGAAAACGAATGTCTGTGTCTCGCTGATTTGTATATCCGAATTGGCTAGAATGCTGATATCGACATTTATGGACTCGTAATGATACACTCGGTCGGCTGCGGCAATAGCCCCAAAGCTGCCTAATAGCAGGGCCAGAGCCAAAAAAACAACCAGAATAGAAAGCAGCCCCTTGTCGATCCTGCTAAACATCTGCCCTGACTTTCTCCTATTCCTTTGCCTTGGGGATGATGGAGCGGGCGATGATTTCTTTCTGGATTTCGTCTGTCCCGCCGCCTATTCGGGAGAGGCGGCAGTCCCGCCAATAGCGTTGAGCAGGACTGTCCATCAATAGACCATGACCGCCATGAATTTGCAGAGCCTCATCGGCTACGCTGTTGGCTACCTGAGACGACATCAATTTTGCCATGGATATTTCTTTAACCGGATAAACTCCGTTTTCGAATAGCCAGGCCACATAATACACGAATTGCCTGGTGACTTCTATCTCTGTCGCCATATCTGCGAGCTTATGTTGAATGACTTGGAAATGAGCCAGCGGGTGACCAAATTGCTCCCTCTGTTGAGCATACTTAAGGGCGGCTTCAAAAGCTACCTGAGCCCGACCCACCGCATTAGCTGCCCCAGCTATCCTCTCTCCCTGGAGTTCCCACATAATGTGGTAGAAGCCCTTCCCCTCATCACCAATCATGTTTTCGGCTGGAACCTGACAGTTATCAAAATGAAGATGAGCAGCATCAGAGCAGACAGTCGTCACTTTGTGCAGCTTTCGCCTGGTGAATCCGGGAGCGTTTGATTCCACAAGAAACAGGGATATACCCTTATACCCTTTCTGCTCGCTGGTTCTGGCCACTACAAGGATAAAATCGGCACGGTAGCCATTGGTGATGAATATCTTCTCTCCGTTGATGACCCAGGAGTTGCCGTCCTTCCTGGCATTTGTCTGGATGGCAGCTACATCAGAGCCAGCCTTAGGCTCGGTTACCCCTAGAGCCCCGATCTTCAGGCCACGGTTCATCGCCACCAGAAATCGTTGTCTCTGTTGTTCAGTGCCGAATTTAAAGACAGGCGGTGCGACCATTTCATTCTGAACGGATACTGCTGTGGTTACTCCACCCATGGTTGAGTGAGCTAACTCCTCAGAAAAGATTATCGAATACATGAAGTCCAGATTTTGCCCGGCGTACTTCTTGGGGAAACGCAAGCCCAGAAACCCGAGTTCGGCAAGACGCGGGAAAATGGAGGAGGGGAATTCCTCTTTTTCTTCCCATTCATCAGCGTGAGGCGCCAGCTCTTTCTCGGCGAATTCCCTTACCTTCTTGCCGAATTGTAAGTGCTTTTCTGTGATAATTGGATGTAGTGTTTTGGGGCTTTTCTCTTCCATAACTAGAACTCCATTACTTTCAAGTCCTTGCTTATTATGAGCTTTGGTTTGGTAAACTGCTGGATGTAGTCAACGCTTATCCCGGGGGCGAGCTCTTTCAGTTCCAGCCCGGCCTCTATAATATCAAGCACACATAGACTGGTGATGATTCTGTTTACCACGCCCTTTGCTGTCAAGGGCAAAGTGCATCGCTTTACAATCCGCGGCTTCCCGTTTCGGTCGGTATGTTCACAGATGACGATGATGCGTCTGGCTCCGTAAGCCAGGTCCATGGAGCCGCCTATGGCTCCCAAGGCCTCTCCTTCAGTTCGCCAGTTGGCTAAATCACCGGTCTCGGACACCTGGTAAGCGCCAAGGATGGCGACATCGAGGTGACGACCGCGCATCATGACAAAAGAATCTGCAGAATGGAAGAAGGAGATGCCCGGGAGCATTGTTATCGGTTGAGCCCCGGCATTGACTAATTCCCAGTCCATTTCATCATCGCTGGCTATCGGTCCGAAGTTCAGTACACCGTTTTGTGAATGAAGGATGACTCCTTCAGGAGCAAAATTGGCTACTAGAGTCGGCAACCCGATGCCCAGGTTTGCATACATCCCCGGCTTCAGTTCTTTGGCTGCTCTTAGGCATATAAGGTCTTTGGCTAAACCTGCTGCTGGTGGTTGTTCAGAGCTACTTTCTTGGGTCAAGTCTTACGCCCTTTTGTTTTGACGGTACCTTTGTATACCCAGTCCAGTGGCGGCTTCTCGGCCTTGACCACTTTGTGGACGAAGATGCCCGGTGTAACAATAGCCTCGGGGTCGAGCTCGCCCGCCTCTACCATTTTGTCCACTTCGGCAATGGTAACCCTGGCAGCTATCGCCATGACGGGATTATGGCACCTTGCTGTCATTCGATAGACCAAATTACCCAATCTGTCACCCTTGTGTCCTTTGATGAGGGCAAAGTCGAGGGGGAGAGCGTGTTCCAGGATACACTCTCGGGTTCCGAATGTCTTTTTCTCCTTGCCTTCTTCTACTATTGTGCCCACGCCGACCGGACAGTAAAAAGCGGGTATGCCAGCGGCGGCAGCACGCAGCCTCTCTATCAGATTCCCTAAGGGTAATATCTCTACCTCGAATTCACCCTTTAAGTATGGCTCGAGTAGAGGATTGGGAGCAGATGGATCAGCGTATCTGGCGAATGGTGTGATGGCTTTTTGGACGCTGCCGGATTGAATCAAGAATTCGAATTGTCTCGGGCTGGTAGCCACCACGGTGAGACCTTTGACCTTTCGCTCGGCTAAAGCGAGGACGAGTCTGTACGGAGTACCGGCAGCGCCGAAACCACCAATACCAATAACAGCGCCATCAAATATATCGGCCACTGCTTCAGAAGGGCTGGCTACAATTTTGCTAACTACCGGCGATTTACCTGTACTCAAGCTATACTCGCACTACAACGGCTTGAAATATTTGATATCAAGGATATTGCCCTCGCATTTGTCTTTAAATACCGCCTCTACACGCATCCCTATTGTGATTTTATCAAGGGCTGTCTCTCCCAGGAGATGACACATTCCGGTATCTGCTCCATCTAGTTGAATTATCCCGCAGGCGTAGGGAACATCTGTGGGCTGGTAGCTTGGAGAATAAGTATATTGGATAACGGTGTAAGTCTGGACAGTACCTCTGGGCAAAACCTCAACTAATTCGCTCAGATTGCTAAAACACACGGCGCAGACAGATCGGGGTGGCACGTACACCTTTTGGCAAGTAGGGCACTTCACACCCATTATCTTTTTATTATCTCTGAGCTGCCGGTAGAACTCGCTGGCAAGAGCCCCGTAGTAGTTGAAATAAGGGACGTAGAGCCGCCCTGGAACCGTGAACGGTGCAGTCGCTTCCTCTTTAGCCATCCTGTCAATCCCTTTTTACTGAGAGTATTTGTTTGTCATTGCGACGGGCGTAAGCCACAAAGCAACCCCGGAGATTGCCACGCTTCCCTCTCAATTACAGAGAGGAGTTGCTCGCAATTCTTCTAGCCTTTCACTAACCTGAAATAGAGAATATCTGTTACTAACCCCTTGCGTTCCTGCTTTGGCTTCAATACCATCTCAACCCTCGCCCCTTCCTTCAGTTTTGTCTCATCTTGCTCTTCGAGATAATGCTGAAAGGTTATTCCCTCATCAAGTAAGATATTCCCGTGAATGTAAGGCTCCGGCTCTATTTTCCCGGTGCTCGGGTTCATCTGTGGTGCAACTACCTTCTCCCACTCTATCAGCTCTCCCTTACCGGAAAGCTCTACCCAATCAGGCCATTCTGACGCTCTCACGTGGCATATTCCACAGATAATCCTGGGTGGTAATAGGAGACGCTGACATTTGGGGCAGCGACTAGCCCAGAGCTTGCCATTGTCTCGTAGCTCGACTAGCCACTTGCCCAAGTAGGGACCGGCACTCCAATTGAAAGGCAGGTTCATCAAATTTGAAGTGCCGAGGTATTCTGGCGACTCTTTTTTGTCCAAACTATTCCTCACTTTAATCCAGAGCTTTACTGAGCAAGTGTGCCACCGTCCAGCTGCTGCCGCCCCAGGCTGTGGTGAATGTTCTTTTAACTTCACGGTTGACCTGGCGTGCCCCGGCATCACCGCGGATTTGCAGGGCAGCTTCAGCAACCCGTATCATCCCGGTAGCTCCAATAGGGTTAGTGGCGATGACGCCCCCTGATGGATTGACCGGAAACTCGCCATCACGGTTGGTGACACCTCTCTCGACGAGCTTGTAAGCCTCTCCCTTTTCACAGAAGTGGAACGCCTCAGACCAGACCAACTCCGCCCATGTAGATGGCTCATATATTTCAGCCATGGAGATATCTCGGCGCGGGTTAGTTATGCCATTCCGCTTGTATATTGTTAGTGCTGCCTTTTCCAGGTTATCCAGGGAAACAGGGTCGCCTCGATTGTAGCGAGTCTCGTTGTGGACCTCGACCCAATCTTTGACCCAAACCGGCTTTCGGCTCAGTTTTTTCGCCTTTTCCTCAGAGGCGACTATTATGGCACAGGCGCCTTCCGAAGCCGGGCACATGTCGAGCCTTCTCAGTGGTGGTACCAGCATCTCAGATTTAAGCACATCTTCGACTGTTTTCAGATTTAGTCTTAGATGGGCATGGGGGTTCAGGCATGCGTTTCTATCTGCCTTTAAGCGGACCAGAGCGGCATGTTCCTCAGTGGCGCCCGATGTTTTCATGTACCAACTACCCAATCGGGCGAAGGTGCCTATAGCTCCCGTGGATATCCAGCGATCCCATAGCGGGTCAGCGACGGTTTTTAGGCCAGCTCTGCTATCTCCCTCGCTTTGTTTTTCAAAAGTGACCGCCATGACAACATCGTAAAGCCCTGAAGCAGCACAGAAGAAGGCAGTGCAGGCCAGGGTGCCGCCGGTGGTGCCACCTGTGGTTACTCTGAACCCGGGCTTGTGATAGCAGCCTACATAGTCCACCTGCCACAGGTCCTGATGGTATCTTCCCTCGAAGAGCTCCATGTTCCCCGTTACTACTGCATCGACATCTTTTATCGTTAATTTGGCATCCTCCAAAGCAGCTCTTACCGCTTCGTTGCATAACTCAGGTATGCATACATCGGGACGTTTGCTTGTATGGTATGTCTGGCCTATGCCGATTATTGCAACTCTATTAGCCATCTTTTCTTTCCGTTTCAGGTTTTTAGGATGAGCACTGCATGATGCTGCCCGCATGGGCCATAAGTGCCGTGGGCAAGACCGGTCTTAGCTTTGGGGATTTGGTGGCCGTCTGCCTTCCCCATAAGCTGAAGAGCTACTTCAGCCACCCTGGCGATTCCAGCTACCAGCGTGGGATTCCCAGATAACACCCCACCGGATGGATTCACCGGCAGTTTGCCTCCCATCTCGGTGAGGCCTTTTTCAATTAGCTTTCCTCCGTTGCCTTTTTCACAGAATCCCAGGCCTTCGCTCCAGAGCAACTCTTGATAGGAGTAGTATTCTGATATTTCAGCCAGGTCGCTCTCACGCAATGGGTCGGTTATCCCAGCCTGACGATAGGCGTCCCTTGCCGCTGAAGATAGAGCATCGCATTCGGCCAGGTCTCGGTCTCCCAGATAATGGCTTTCGTAGCATTGTCCCATGCCGGCTATCCAGACCGGTGTCTTAGCAAGTTTCTTAGCTTTCTCTTCTACAGCCAGGATTAGGCCGCAAGCTCCGTCTGAAACTGGTTTGACTTCCAGTGACTTTATAGGAGAGGCCAGTACGGGCGAATTAAGCACCTCTTTAATTGATACCGGTTTTCTCAGCTGAGCAAAGGGGTTATTTTTAGCATTGCCTCGATTCTTGACTACTACACGAGCCCGCTGCTCTGGAGTAATCCCATATTTGTGAATATAGCGGTTTGCCTGGAGAGCGGCAGCAGCTAGGAAATCAAGGCCGACTTTCTGCTGATAAACTGGGTCGAAGGCAAAGTTCTCTATGATGTAACCCACCGTCTGCGATTCTTTACAGGTAGCCACCACTAAGACGACGTCGTAGTGTCCAGAGAGTATTTGGAGGTAAGCGTAGATGACGGCGTTAATCCCGTCTGAGCTTATTTTCTCCTCAGCTCGCAAATGGGCGCCGGCTACTTCACCATGGGCTATGTCAGACAGGGTTCTGCCATCCCAATGGTCAGAACTACAGGTAACAGTAGCATCGATGCCAGTGCCATCCCCGGAAAAGCTAAGCCCGGTCTCTTTCAAAAGCCTCTCTACTACCTGATAGGTAATCTCGACTTCGCGCCAGGCTGGCTTTGCCTCTTCATATTTGGTCTGGGCAACAACTACAATGCCAACTTTTCGACTCATTTTTTATCCCTGGGGTTACCGATAGTTGCGATTTAAGAGTCGCCAATCGCAAATTATACCTTCAGACTGCCAGGTTGTAAACATCGCATCGAGGGTGTCGAGCATCTTCTCGCTGCCATTGCGCCTCCTTTTGCCCATCTTTGCGAACTTCTTTTACCCGGTCATTGCGAGGCACCGAGTGCCGTGGCAATCTCAGGCAATACATCAGCCTCTGTCCGCTTCTACATCCCATACGGCAGTGAACGGAAGGCTTTATTGATTGTGCCAACAGTTGTCCGAGTGTCCTCGTCGGTGTGAGCCAGTGAGACAAAGGCGGCTTCGAACTGGGATGGCGGCAAATATATGCCTTGAAGCAACATCTGATGGAAGAATTTGGCGTAGACCTTGATGTCCGATTTGGTGGCAGTTTCATGGTCCGTGACCGGGTCTTTGGCGAAAAAGACGGTGAACATTGAGCCTAGCCGGTTCAGTTGTATGTATATTCTGGCTTTATTTGCCGCTTCGTTAATGCCTTTCGCCAGAAACGATGACTTTCGCTCAAGTGCGTCGTAAGCTTTAGATTCCTTTAATATGGTGAGTGTTTCAATACCGGCGGTCATAGCCACTGGATTTCCGGAAAGTGTCCCGGCCTGGTACACCGGCCCTGAAGGTGCCACCATTTCCATAATGTCTTTTCGGCCGCCGTAGGCTCCTATGGGGAAGCCGCCGCCTATAATCTTTCCCAAACAGGTCAAGTCCGGAGATATATTATAAAGGCTCTGGGCGCCACCGTAAGCCACTCGAAAGCCAGTTATGACTTCATCGAAGATGAGCAGCACTCCGGATTGGCAGGTCAAGCCTCGGAGATGTTCCAGGAAGCCAGGCTTTGGCAATACAACCCCTGTATTGCCAGCTATTGGTTCAACTATCACAGCAGCGATGTCAGAAGCGAAGTCTTTGAAAATTCGTTCTACTGCCTTTAGATTGTTATAGGGGGCGACCAGGGTATCGGAGGTCAATGAGGCGGGCACGCCGGGAGAGCTAGGTATGCCCAGGGTTGCCATTCCCGACCCTGCTTTAGCCAGTAGTCCATCTGAATGGCCGTGGTAGCAGCCGGCGAATTTCACCACCTTGTTTCTGCCGGTGAAGGCTCGAGCCAGCCGGATGGCGCTCATGGTGGCTTCTGTGCCTGAGTTAACGAATCGCACCATCTCGATTGAAGGCATAGCTCCGCAGACCAGCTTTGCCAGCGTTGTTTCCAGTTCAGTTGGAGCGCCAAAGCTTGAGCCATGTTCTACTGCCTTCTTGACTGCTTTTACTATTCGAGGATGGGAATGTCCCAGTATGAGCGGCCCCCAGGAGCAGACGTAATCTATGAATTCATTACCATCTTCGTCGTACAGTCTAGAGCCCCGACCCCACTTGATGAAAAACGGCGTACCTCCAACCGCCTTGAAGGCACGCACCGGACTATCCACGCCTCCGGGCAGATAGCGCTGGGCTTCTTCAAAAAGCTGTTTGGAGCGATTAGTATTTTTCATAACTTTATGTCAGACACGCATGCAACTATTTGATTTTGACCCTCACCCTAACCCTCTCCCATCAAGGGAGAGTGATTGAGATTGCCACGTCCTTCAGCGGAAGGACTCGCAATGACAGCAAAATTTACAGAGATGTAGGGACTGGTCTTTAGACCTGTCCGAAGCGGACAGACCTGAAGGTCTGTCCCTACGTGAGATTCTTCGATGGGCCCAGAATGACAGGTAATGAATGGTGACAAATAATTCACAGCCAGTGGGCTGCCTCCTTGGCGTAGTAAGTTATGATTATATCAGCCCCGGCTCTTTTGATGGCGGTGAGTATTTCCAGGACTATTCCTCTCTCATCCAGCCAGCCTTGCTGCGCCGCTGCTTTCACCATGGCGTACTCGCCGCTAACGCTGTAAGCAGCCAATGGGTGATTGAAGATATCACGCACCTTGCGTATTACATCCAGACAAGGCAAGGCTGGCTTGACCATGACGATGTCCGCACCCTCGGCTATGTCCTGCTCTATCTCTCTCAAAGCCTCCCGCCAGTTGGGCGGGTCCGTCTGGTAAGAGCGGCGGTCGCCGAACTGCGGCGCCGACTCAGCAGCTTCACGGAAAGGCCCATAAAAGGCAGAGGCATATTTAGCGGCATAAGCCAGAATTGGGATATTGTGAAAGCCGTTTCTGTCTAACGCCTGCCGAATCGCCTTTACCCTGCCATCCATCATATCTGAAGGAGCTACCATATCAGCGCCGGCTTCAGCATGAGATAAAGCTGTTTTGGCAAGTAGTTTCAAAGTTTTATCGTTGTCGACATAGCCATCCACGACAACACCGCAGTGGCCATGACTTGTATATTCACATAGGCAGACATCGGTTATCACCAGTAACTCAGGGCTCGTCTTTTTGATAGCTCGTATTGCCTGCTGGATCACTCCCTTTGGGTGATAGGCTGAGGAGCCGATTTCATCTTTCTTTCGGGGTATGCCGAAAAGTGTTATTGCTGGAATGCCAAGCTTAGCGATTTCCTCGGCTTCCTTAGGCAGCAGGTCATTGGAAAGGCGGTATAGGCCGGGCATTGAGCTTATCGCTTGCTTTATCTTATCGCCTTCTACAACAAAAAGAGGATATATCAGGTCGCCGACCTCAACCTTTGTCTCTCGAACCAGTGCCCGCAGGGCTTCACTGCGTCGGAGCCGTCGCAAACGCAGTTGTGGGAAACTACTCATCTTCCTTCCCCCTTTCCTTGGAAGTAATGTTCTATGGCTGCTACCAACCCGGGTATGGTGTGCTCCGTAGCTATTATGTCAGCCTTCAATCCCTTTTCAACCATGGCTGCAGTTGTGCTCGGTCCGATGCAAGCTAGCTTGGCTTGTTTTATAACCTCCCATCTTTGCCCCAGTATAGCCAACAGGCTGTTTACTGTCGAGGCACTGGTGAAGGTAATAACGTCAATCTCTCCTTTCAACAGCATCTCTTTTCCCTGTGAGGTTCCTTTGGTTGAGGTAGCAGTTTTATAGGCGTTTACCTGGTGGACTTTAGCTCCAAGTTTGGCAAGTCCGTCAGTCAATTCATTACCAGCGATGTCGGCACGAGGCAGAAGAACCTTGCATTCGGTGACATCCTTCTTGCTAAGGCCGGCTAGGAAGCCCTGACTCGTGTATATCTCCGGCAGATAATCAGGACATATGCCTTTTTTCTCAATGACTCTAGCTGTAGCCGGGCCTATAACCCCGATTCTAATGCCGGCAAAGTGACGCGCGTCCAAACTAAGGGCATATAGCCTTTTCCAAAACATCTCCACGGCATTGACGCTGGTAAGGATTATCCAGTCGTAGTTTTTCAGGTTCAGGATAGCCCGGTCAAGCTCCTTCCAGGTTTGTGGCGGGCTAATCCTTATAACCGGCATTTGGGTAGGAACAGCCCCACGTTCCCAAAGTAGCTGGCTCAATTCACTGGCCTGGTGTTCGGCTCTTGTCACCAGGACTCGTTTGCCGAAAAGAGGGAGGTTATCAAACCAGCGCAGCTGTTTGCGGAGCTTGACCACTTCGCCAACTACTATCACCGCTGGTGGCTCGAAGTTCTCTTGTTTGGCTTTACTGACGATATCTTCCAGCGTGCCGACCACAATCCGCTGCCTTGGGCTGGTGCCCTGGCTTATCACCGCCACCGGAGTAGCGGATGGCCTGCCGTTCTGTATCAATTGGTTGACTATCTGTGCCAGATTCGCCATTCCCATAAGGAAGACCAATGTATCGCTACCGGTGCTTATCTTATCCCAGGCAATGCTTGATTTACCTTTTTCGGGGTCTTCATGACCGGTGATGACAGTAAATGAGGAAGCCAGACGACGATGGGTCACCGGTATGCCGGCATAGGCCGGGACAGCATAGGCCGATGATATCCCGGGCACCACCTCGAAAGGAATTTGGTTGGCAGCCAGGACTTCAGTTTCTTCGCCCCCCCGCCCGAGGACAAAAGGGTCGCCGCCTTTGAGTCTAACCACTGTCTCGCCTTCTCGGGCTTTGCCAACCATTAGCAGGTTTATCTCCTTCTGCTCCATGGCATGGCAGCCACGTCCCTTGCCCACATATATCTTCTCAGCATCAGGAGATGCTTCTTCAAGCAGGCTATCATTGATAAGCCGGTCGTAAATGATGACATCGGCTTTTCTGAGGCATTTCAGCCCCTTTACAGTGATAAGGGCTGGGTCACCCGGCCCAGCACCCACCAGGTATACTTTGCCACGTTTCACGTTAGCTCAACCTTTACTATAAATTCTAGTATCTTGATTTTAAGCATTTCAAATATCTTTTACCTATGTTAGGCTATTCTACCACACCATCCTTTGTCCTCGCAGAGCCATGATTGAATATCATCCAGAATCTAATCCAGTACCATTAACATTAAAGTAGTATAGACCTTTTAAGGCCTATACAAGGTTTTGTCATGCCTAGCTTTTGTGGTAAAGTTTATAGATACTTTGCAAATACGAGAATCGAGATTGAAGAACTCCTTTACCCTTATAACGCTGTACATAGTAGCCTTTGTCGGATTTGCCGGTTTCAGCTTTTTGTTTCCGGTGATACCGCTCTATGCGGCTGAGTTGGGTGCTACGGTGGCAGAAGTCGGGCTGATAGTAGCTACCATCTCTTACGTTACGGCTTTCTTTCTGATTCCATTTGGCATGCTTTCTGATAAATTTGGCCGGCACGAACTTCTGGTCGGTGGTTTAGCCGTCTTTACCTTGGCCCCCTTACTCTATCCTCTGGCTAACAATCCTGAGCAGCTTATTTGGGTCAGGGCAATCCATGGCCTGGCAGCAGCGGCTTTTCTGCCGACCGCCATTGCCCTGGTAGTTGATCTAACCCCCGAGACAAAGCGAGGCGAAGCCATAGGCTGGTATACAGCTTCACTCCAACTGGGCTTGATGGCCGGCCCAATAACCGGTGGTTTCCTGACAAGCCACTTTGGTTTCGATGCTGCCTTTTATGGCTGTAGCGCTATCTCTCTGATAGGCCTAGTTCTGGCTTTTTCCCGACTCCGTGCTATTTCCCACCGACCAACGGCCATTCCAGGCAAAGCCAGCTCATCATGGCATTGGCTAGGACAACCGCTGGCGATTGCCGTCTTGTTGGCCCCCCTGCTAGTTGCTGTTGGCTCAGGCACGATTGGCAGCTACATCCCACTTTACGGCAGGGGTTTCGGCATGACTGAGGCTGATGCCGGGGCAATCATTACTGCCCTTTATGCCAGCTCAGCTTTGTTGCGAGCTCCAGCCGGGAGATTATCGGACAGTGTTGATAGAAAGCTTTTGCTTATCGTTGGTGTGGGGCTAAGTGCTATAGCTGTGTCTCTTTTTCCCTTCTTTCATAGCCTATCACAGTTTATCATCATAGGCATCATATTTGGCATCGGTATGGGAATAGCCATGCCGGCAAGTCTAGCTATGGCGGCCGATTTTTCTCCGGTGGGGGGAAGGGGTCTGTCTATGTCCATACCTACTTGTTTCTTTCAAGTCGGCTTGGCGGTCGGGCCTACAGCCATGGGATATGTAGCTGGGATAAGTAGTTTTGAGACTATGTTCCTGGCCTGTGCTGCAAGCCTGGTCTTCGGTTTGCTCATCATGCTCGGCTTAATGCGCGTCCAAAAGGTACAGTGATGAAGGTTGTGTTACATATATGCTGCGGAGTCTGCGCTGCAGGTGCGGTGGAAGCACTGGTCACAGAGGAGCACGAGGTTCTCGGCTTTTTTTACAATCCAAACATTCACCCGGCAGAGGAATACCAAAAAAGACTAGAGGCAGCCTGCAAGGTAGCTAAAGAGTTAGATTTCCCGTTACAGGCCGGGCCCTATACTCCCGAAGAATGGTTCGACCGGACTAGCTCCTTAAAGGATGAACCTGAAGGTGGTAAGCGATGCCAGGTATGCTACAGACTACGGCTGGAAAAGACCTATGATTACATGGCGGCTTGTGGGGCGGATGCCTTTGCCACTACTTTGACAATTAGCCCTCGCAAGTCGGCACAGGCAATCAATAATATAGGACAGGAAATTGGTGGGGACAAGTTTCTAATGAGAGATTTTAAGAAAAAGGATGGCTTTAAGCGGGCTGTGCAGTCAGCCAAGAGATTGGAGCTTTACCGACAGAACTATTGTGGCTGCATATATAGCATAAGGCAAGGGACATGACAACATCCCCCCTCCTTCTAGCTCCCTCCCGCCAGGGGAGGGAGAAAATGGTCACCGACCCCTCTTGCGGTGGGTCTCGATAAATCTCTCGATGGAGCGGTCGTAAGTCCTCTCGATATCAGCCGAGAAGAAACAGGCTGGCAGCTCACCTGACCTTTGATGATAAGTGAGACATTCGCAGCAAATACCTTTTCTGGCGCATGGTTCGTAGGTGCAGTTGCACCTGGTTTTGTTTTCCTCAATTTTGCATTCTCTCATCGCAGCTCCTCCATAAAATCTATGCCCCTATCTTCTCTGGTCGAATCTCCGGCCTAGGAGTAGTGAAGCTATGGTGATTTTTTGAATCTCGATGGTTCCACCGGCAACCCCCCAGCCCCAGCCATCGCGCATCATGCGCTCCACAGGATATTCTTTTGAGTAACCATAGCCGCCGTGTATTTGCAAGGCCATCCCGGTAACTTCTCTCACCATCTGGTTGGCAAAACACTTAGCCAGGTTAGCCTCAAGTGGGACGGGCAATCCTGTGGCTGCGTTGACTGTTGCCCTGTAGATGAGAAGGCGGGCGGCTTCAACCTTCATGGTCATCTCTGCCAGCATGAACTGTATTGCCTGGAATTCACATATCTCTTTGCCCCACTGCTTCCTTTGCTGCGAATAGGCCATAGCCTCTTCCAGAGCTCCTTGAGCTATCCCCAAGCACATGGTGGCATTGCCGCATCGCTCAAGGTCGAAAGCCATCATTAGCTTTCTAAACTCGCCCTCCTTGACCACCAGATTATCCGTGGGGACGCGGCAATCCTCAAAAATCAGGTCGCAACTCGGAAAGCCTCTCAAGCCCATGAACTGTTCTTGTTTACCAAAGGAAAAGCCGGGTGTACCTTTCTCAATGATTAGCCCGCCTATACCTTTAGCCCCTTTCTGTTCACTGAGTCTCACATATACCACATAAACGTCAGACTCGCCTCCACCGGAGATAAAGCGTTTCATGCCATTAACCACATAGTGGTCACCTTTTAATACAGCTCTGGTGCTGAGGTCGGTCAGTGCCGAACCTGCCTCGGGTTCGGTCATGCCAACCGAAATCATGGATTCGCCATGACATACAGGAGGCATATATTTCTTTTTCTGTTGCTCGGTGCCAAACTGTTCAATTACCTTTACCGGGCCAACATTGGATTCGAAAACAGGTGCGGCGCATAAAGGTGATACCCTGGCTAACTCTTCGATCGCCAGAATGGCTTCAAACGCAGACCGTCCCTGTCCACCGTATGTGACCGGCAGGCACAAGCCCAAGAGGCCTAAACCTGCCAGCTTTTGCACATACTCGGGGGGTATGTGTTCAGCCCTGGCTTCCCATTCCACAGCCTTTGGGCGGAACTCCTTTTCAGCCACATCATGCACCATCTTCTTCAGCATTTTTTGCTCTTCGGTTAATTGAAAGTCCATCTTTCGACTCCTTAGTTTCTTATCAGTGCCGCCTGGGTATTTTATGTCGTCATTAGTTTTTTTACAATATAAACGGGCTTGTTTAACAATCTATTCCGAAATCCTTGCTATCGACTTAAGACTTTTGTTAAGCTGTGGAAAGCACGCGCGGGAAAGGAGGCAAAAAATGAAACTGGTGACTTTCGAGGTTGTTACCGCTGTAGGGCCGGCGCAACGCATCGGGGCGATAAGCCAGGGGAAGATAATTGATCTCAACATGAGCTACACGTGCTATTTGGCGGACAAGCGTGGCAGCCACCGAGCTTATGAGATAGCTTCAGCAGTATTGCCACCCGACATGACTGCTTTTTTCCGCAGTGGGCAGGAGGGCAGAGAGGCAGCCGAGACAGCTATTGACTACGTGGCAAAGCAGCGGTCGAAAACGCCTATCATGGGGCCGAGGGGTGAAAAGATGGTCTATGAGATGGTGGAAGTCAGGCTCAAAGCTCCGGTGCCCCGACCCAACTCTCTTCGAGACTACATCACCTTCGAAGGCCATGTTACCTTCTCTGGGCTGAAGCAGGTGGATAAGGCTTGGTATGAGATGCCTGTGTGTTATAAAGGTAATCCCGACACGGTTATCGGCCCAGAAGAAACCATCCCCTGGCCCAGTTACACTGACCTGCTAGACTACGAACTAGAATACGGCATCTACATAGGCAAAGAAGGCAAGAACATCCCACGGGAAAGAGCAAAGGAATACATCGCCGGCTACACGATATTCAATGATACCAGTGCTCGAGATATCCAGTTACAGGAGATGACGGTGCTCCTCGGCCCGGTCAAAGGGAAGGACTTCTGCAGCGTTATGGGACCTTGTCTGGTAACTCCAGATGAGGTGAACCCCAGCAACATGCGGATGATAGCCCGCATCAACGGTGAGGTATGGTCAGACAGCAATAGCGGCACCAGTTACTGGACCTGGCCTCAGATTATTGAGTTTGCCTCTATGGAGGAAACACTTTACCCCGGCGACTTTCTAGGCTCGGGAACTGTGGAGAGGGGCTGTGGTGGCGAGCTGAACAGATGGCTTCAGCCGGGGGATGTCATCGAGCTAGAGGTGGAAGGCATCGGCATCCTGAGAAATCGGGTGGGCGAGAAGCCGCCTAAGCGGACTTTTATCCGTTGACGCCTGCCTTGACAGCATTTGTGTACCAAGATACTCTTAAGCCAGCATAGAGATAAAGGATGTCAGACAGAGTTACCCAGAAAAGCACCCTTTTAATAAATGCTGATGCCTCCGAATGTGCTGGCTGCATGACCTGTATGTTGAGTTGTTCTTTCAGGCTTGATGGCACGTTTAATTTATCCGCCGCCCGGATTCAGGTTAAAAAGTCGGTCAATCAGCCCAACGAATTCGAGATAGCTTTCACCAAAGATTGTGACAGGTGCGGGGTGTGCGTTACCTATTGTCCATATGGTGCTTTAACTCGGCAAAGAGTTAGAAGGGCAGCGTAAAATGGGGCTCCACGGTTATGCTGGCAACATCCTCTATGTTGACCTAACCAATAGTAGTATAAGGAGAGAGCCGCTTGATGCTGAACTGGTTAGAACCTACATCGGCGGCGCTGGAATCAACAATAAGCTCGCTTACGACCTCATACCTCCAGATGTAGGGCCGTTTTCCTCTCAGAACGCAATAATCATAGGCACCGGTCCGTTTAACGGCACTATGATACCAGGCTCCTCAGAGGTGATGGTTATACATAAATCGCCTCTTAATGGTTCCTTTCCTCATACCAATGGTGGCGGCCATTTCAGTCACTTCCTAAAATCCTCTGGCTATGACCACCTTGTGATTACAGGGCGATCAGATAAGCCGGTGTACCTCAAAATCCATGATGAGGATGTGGAAATATGTGATGCCACTGACCTCTGGGGCATGGATGTCTTTGAAACCACGGACGAGCTGAGGCAAAGATATGAGCAGTGCAGTGTAATCCCAATTGGTCAGGCGGGGGAGAACCTGGTCAGTATCTCAGTGACCCAAATTGACAAAGGGGGTACCTTGGGTTCGGGCGGTCTTTGCGCGGTGATGGGTTCTAAAAAGCTTAAAGCTATAGTTGCTGTCCGGGGCACGAAGGGGATTACTGTAGCTGACCCCAAAAGGTTGCAGAAACTTGTCGACGAAATATTAACTCTAGTTAGAGGTTATCACCTGCGTGATGAGATGATGCAGGGCGGCGCCATGACCATGACGTCTGGCTGGGTGCCAGAGGGAACGCTGGCCAAGAACTCATCGGTGCTTATACCCTTCCCACCAAATGCGAAAGGAGTACAGGCAGAAATATACGAGCTTCATAAACGAAGCCGTAAGAAAATCGCCTGCATAACCTGTCCCATGTCCGATAAAGACCGCCTTGACCTATCTGAGCGTGGCATGGTGACATACGATACCGCAGTGTTTGCCGTCGGGGCGATAATGACAGCCTCTCCGGCATTCGGTCATCGGGCTGAAGGCTCCCCACTGGACAGATATGCAGATGCCTTGCACTTCTTTGACTTAACAAACCGCTATGGTATTGACAGAGTTTATAGCTTCCAAGGGCTCATTGACTTTGTGGTCACCTTGTACGAGGAGGGGATAATAACCAAAGAGGACACCGGCGGCATGGAATTGAACCGGGAATTTGGCACCCTTCTGAATTTAGCAAAGATGACTGCTTTCAGGGAGGGTTTTGGTGATATACTTGCCGATGGTGTCATCAGTGCTGCTCGTAGGCTTGGAAGAGGAGTAGAAAAATACGTCCAGAATGTAATTAAGGGACAATTTGTCATTCTAGACCCGAGAATATCAGGACTTGGGCCGATGCAATTTGAGATGATGGTGTACCCCGGTCGGTCGTTGGGTGTGGCTGCTGCTATGGGTGCTCCTTCGTACAGCCCTGGCTGGCCGATGAAGGAACTTCTAAAACAGGCTGACAGATGCGGAGTCCCTGAGGAGGTGCTAGGGCATATCTTTACCGAGAAGTCATTTAATGTTGGGCGGCTAGCCAAGCATGGGGAGGATTTTTTCAACCTGTTCGATATGTTTGGGCAATGCCACCGGCTTTATATTTCCAGATTCTACAGTATTAGGATGCTGGCTGAGTTATACTCGGCTGTTACTGGAATTGAAGTAACGCCGACTGATCTAAAGTTGGCCAGTGAACGTGTGTGGAACCTGTGGAAGTTGCTTAACTACAGGGCTGGCTTCGACCGTAAAGATGATGAGCCACCTGAAATATGGTTCCAGCCTCTTAAAGGGATGGACAAGGAGTATGTCCTGAAGGATTACTTTGGAACTACCCCCTTGACCAAGAAGGATTTAGGCCACCTTCTGGACGACTACTATGATGAAAGAGGCTGGGACAAAAAGACTAGCTTGCCTACTGCTAGAAAACTTAGAGAGTTAGGGCTGGATAGCCTAGTCTCGGATGTAGGAAAGCAGTCAGCCAATTAGAACACATTATTTCTGGCCAAACAGGGTATAAAACCCTTTGCCGACCTTTCTGCCCAGATAGCCGATTTCCACCATTCTCTTGAGCAACGGCGCTGGCTTATATCTTTCCCATCCGGTCTGCTGGTAAATTCCCTCGAGCAGGTCTACGCCTACATCTATGCCAATGAGGTCACATAGCTCGAATGGTCCCATAGGCCAGTTAAAAGATATCCTTACGATTTTATCTATGTCCTCCATAGTAGCCAACCCCTCTTCTAGCAATTTGGCGCCCTCGTTCATTACCAAGGGTATTATCCTGTTGGTTACAAAACCGGGCGAGTCTTTAACCACCACGGGTTCCTTGCCTATGGACTTGGCAAATTCATAGCTCACCTTGAGCGTTTCTTCCGAGGTAAGCAAAGACTTCACTATTTCTATTCCCCTCATCATCGGCACCGGGCTGAAGAAATGCATGCCGATAACCTTTTCTGGGCGTTTAGTCGCCGAGGCTAGTAAGCCTATAGGTATGCCTGAAGTGTTAGATGCCAGTATAGTCTGCTTTGGGCATATCTCTTCAAGTTGTTGGAATATAGGTGTCTTAACATCGGCCCTTTCAAATACCGCCTCGATTACGTAGTCGGCGTCCCTAGCCGCCTCCTTCAAGTCTATTGATGTGCGAATATTTGCCATGGCCTTATCCATATCGGTCTGGCCGATTCTGCTCTTCTCCACAAATTTACCCAGGCTGGCTTTTATGGCACTCATTCCCTTGTCGATGAACTCCTGCTTCACATCGACCATCGTTGTTTCGTAACCTGCTTGAGCCACTACCTGAGTTATCCCATTGCCCATCGTTCCTGAGCCGATAACGCATACCTTCTTTATCGCCATTTGTTCCCCCTAAGTTTTTGGTCAATTTTACCACGAAATTCTGTTTGCCGCTAAGCAGTTCGGAAGCCGTTGATTATACCGTTTAGCGAAGCCCATCAAATTGGTGCTATAATGCGAAAATCACTTTAGAGGAGGTGCGAGATGAAGACCGGTAAGGAATACCTTGAAAGCATCAAGAAGATGAATTTCTCGCTCTATATTGACGGTGGAAAGATAAACAATGCTCTGGATCATCCTTCAGTAAGAGCAGCGGCAAATGCTGTGGCTGCCACTTATGACCTCGCCCATGATAAAGAGATGCGGGACAAGATAATTACCACATCACATTTCACCGGTCAACCAATACCACTGTTCCAGCACGTACCTCAAAGCGTGGATGACCTTGTCGCCAAGGTGAGCATAACGCGCTACTGTAATCGGAGCCTAGGCATGTGCTCTTTCCGATGTATTCAGAATGCTTACGCTCCCTTGCTGTACGTCACCCACAAAGTAGATAGTGACAAGGGGACATCGTATCACCATAATCTCATCGAATGGCTGAAATATATGCAGAAAAATGACCTCTTAGCCTGTCCGGCGATAACCGACCCCAAAGGGAATCGAAAGATACCTGCTGATAAACAACTTGACCCCGATATGTACCTGCGGGTGGTGGAAAAACGCAAGGATGGGATTGTGCTAAGGGGGGCAAAATTACATCAGACCGGGGCGGTGATCTCGCATGAGAAACTGGTCTTGCCCAGCACCACCCATCGCAAGGGGGCCGAAGCTTACGCGGTGGCCTGTGCCGTACCGGGCAATGCCAAAGGGATTATTCACATCTCGGTGCGGCAATCTCAGGACGACCGCAGAAAAGAGGGTGTGGAGATAGACCTAGGGAACATCAGGTACGGAGTTCACGAGTGTGTAGCTATATTCGACAATGTTTTCGTTCCCTGGGAGCGGGTATTCCTGTGCGGTGAAGTGGAAGTTTTTGACGACATGGTCGGATTCTATGGCGCGTCTCATCGGCCAACCACTGGTGGCTGCAAAGCTGGCTGGGCTGACGTCCTCATTGGTGGAGTGCAACTGATGGCACAGTATAACGGTCTGGACCAGGCAGCACATGTAAAAGACAAAATAACAGACATGATAGCGATAACTGAAACCATGTATTCATGTGGCATTGCTGCTGCTGTCAGGGGGTTTGAACTGCCTCACGCTGGGTACATCGCTGACCCTGTTCTGGCAAATAACACAAAGTATTATGCATCTAAGGCAGTGTTTGACCTGATAAGGCTGGCAGAGGACATAACCGGCGGCATTTTAGCCTGCTGTCCCAGCGAGAAGGAGATGAAGAATCCAGAAATCGCACATTACCTAGAGAGATTTCTTAAGGGAGTAGACGAGGCACCGGCTGAACATAGGATTCGTATAGTAAGGCTGATTGAAAATATCTCCTGGGGGCTGGGTGCGATATTGCACTCAGCTACGCACGGAGGCGGCTCGGGGCAGGCGTGCAAAATGATGATTTACGAGCTTTCAAAACTCCAGCCGCACAGGGAGATGGCGATTAAATCAGCCAAAGCCCTGGCTGGAATATCGGTATAGGTTGATGTTGCATCACGGTGTTAACAAAGGTATTCCGTTTGGGCTGACGTTGTATAAGTAGTCCGATGCCAAACTATCAGACTATCTCCTCGTCCCCCTTGAGCTACAGACGGAACTCCTGGCAATAACCTGCTGCGTTTTTGCTTATCATTCGAATTCCATATGTCATTTCACACCTGACTCTTTACTCTTCTGAATCATCTCCAGATATATACGACTCCCCTGGCGCAGCGTCCGCTCTTGAGTGCTGTAGTCAACATGATAAAGTCCAAATCGCCTCTCGAACCCATATGCCCACTCAAAGTTGTCCATCAGCGACCAATAGAAACAGCCCTTAACGTTCATTCCTTCAGAGATCGCCTTGTTCACAACCAGCAAATGGTCTTCGATGAACTTGGCTCTCTTCGTGTCGCTGTCATCAGCAATGCCATTCTCTGTGATATAGATGGGTTTAGAGGTGTAGCCAGTTATCAGCTTGAGGGCACGGTATAAGCCTTCGGGGTAAATCTCATATCCCATGTCCGTCAATTTCTCTGGAGGCGCGCGTGTAATTTCAACAAACTGCTCTTGACTGAAAGGGTTAAACCGCCGGTGGAAGTGCGTGTAATAATTCAGGCCAACGAAATCGAAGGCTTCCTTCACCCCGCTTGTGTATGATTCGTTTGCCAAGCCAGGCATTGAGAAATCGAAGCGCCCGTCCACAAGGTACGGGAAATGCGATTCAGTCAGATTCTTATTGAGGAGGTAGGCCACCACAACATCCAGCAGGTACCACTGATTGGGAGGGTCATAGGTCCCCATGTACACGACGAGCCCGACCTGAGCTTGTGGCTCGAGCCTCTTGATGGCAGTGTAAGCCGCCGTATGAGCGCGCAGCAGGTTTCGAAAGACTATTGCTGCCTTTTGAGGGTCTTTTACGGCCGGAGGCCACTCAGCTGTGAAGTATCCAAGTACAGCGTAGATGGACGGTTCATTGATGGTGCACCATAGTTTCACCTTAGGTCCTAAACGCTGGACAACATGTTCAACAAATCTGACAAAGATATCAGGGGAATCCTCTTGGAGGAACGCCCCCTGTTCCTCAAACCATATGGGATTGGTGAAGTGATGCAACGTAACCATCGGCTCAATGCCATTCGCCAGCAGTTCATCCACCAACTGTTCATAGTGGTCGAGTACCGCCTCATCAAACTCTCCTGGCTTCGGCTCAATCTTGCTCCATTCGACTGAGAAGCGATAAGCATTCAGCGAGAGTGCCTTCATAAGCTGAATATCTTCCTTATAGCGCTGCCAATGGTCGCATGCCATCCCAGCTTTCTGACCGTTCAATATCTGAGGTTTGCCGTGTTCATCAACAGCGGATTCGAATTGAAACCAGTTGTTATTTGTGCAGTTGCCTTCGACCTGATGAGCCGCTGTAGCACTGCCCCAGAGAAAATCTTTCCCGAAGTGCAGTGAGTCGCTCTTAAGCTTGTCGAAATCTAAGCGCATGTTGACGTTGGGATCTCTGAACCAGAGCACCACCCCAAAATACACTATGGCGAGTATCAGCAGTGTAAAAAGCAGTTTCCTCAAGTTTCTGTCTTACCTCCTTACGGTGTCAATGCTTCACTCAAGCTGAATTATACCATTCTTAAGGCGAAGGTCTAACACTGCCATTTCAATTGCATGTGATTTCAGCTTCTTATTGGTTTATCAACACCCGTCAATGTCGCCACACAATGTTAACAAAAGTGTTCTGTTTGAACTGGCTTTGTTGAACTAGGGGAACCACTACGTAGTGAAGCCGTGGGCGTGCCCATCGTCCCCGAGCCGATAACGCAAACTTTCTTTATAGCTATATTCGTTCCCTCCAACAATTTTGGGTTAATTTTATCATGAAGCTCCGCCCCCTCAGTAAGCCGGTTAGGTCATCAGCCAGCATCCTAATTGACTTTTCCCAAACGGAATGATATTCTGCCATAACTTATACCCATGGCAATGTTGGGACATAGTGAGGGCATAATTTGAGAATACTTCTGGTTTATCCGCAATATCCAGACACATTCTGGAGTTTTAAGCATGCTTTAAAATTCATTTCTAAAAAGGCGGCTTTTCCTCCTCTGGGCTTGTTGACTGTGGCAGCAATGCTACCAAAAGAGTGGGAAAAGAAGCTCGTGGATATGAACATGGCAAATTTGAACGCCAGAGATATTGAATGGGCTGATTACGTCTTTATCAGTGCTATGGCTATACAGAGAGATTCAGTGAAGGATGTTATCAGGAAATGTAAAAAATTGGGCGCTAAGATTGTTGCCGGCGGCCCTCTTTTCACTACCGGACATGAAGAATTCGATGGAATAGACCATTTCGTGCTTAATGAGGCCGAGATTACGCTGCCATCCTTTTTACAGGATTTGAGCGATGGCTGTGCTAAACATATTTACACATCTGATAAATACCCGGACATAACAACAACTCCCGTCCCAGCTTGGGAACTTATTAACCTGAGCAAATATTCCTCAATGAGTGCTCAATATTCTCGAGGTTGTCCCTTTGATTGTGAGTTCTGCGACATCGTCCTGCTGAATGGACACATGCCGCGAACAAAGGATAAAGACCAATTATTGGCTGAACTAGAGGCACTGCGCAAACAAGGCTGGCGGGGCAGTGTCTTTATTGTCGACGATAATTTCATAGGTAATAAGAGGAAACTGAAGACGGAAATCCTCCCGGCATTAAGCAAATGGATGAAAGAAAAAAGGCATCCCTTCTCACTCTTCACCGAAGCCTCCGTAAATCTCGCTGACGATGAAGAGCTAATGCGATTGATGGTCGAAGCCAATTTCAACACAGTATTCGTCGGAATTGAAACTACAAACGAAGAGAGCCTATCCGAATGCGGGAAGTCGCAAAATAGAAATCGAGATTTGCTAGCTTCCGTTAAGAAGCTCCAGAGCTATGGTTTACAGGTGCACGGAGGATTTATTGTCGGCTTTGATAATGACCCGCCCTCAACCTTCGAGAACTTAATAAATTTCATTCAAAGAAGCGGAATTGTCACGGCAATGGTCGGCTTATTAAACGCGCCTCCCGGCACAAAGCTATATCACCGCCTGAAAAAGGAGAACCGCCTACTATCAGAATTCTCCGGTGACAACACCGATTGCTCTATTAACTTCATTCCTAAAATGGACTATAAAGTTCTTATCAAAGGCTATTACAAAATCATCGATAACATCTACGCACCCAAGCAGTACTATGAACGCGTAAAAACATTCCTGAAACAATACAAATCCACGCGAACAAAGGGACTTCGACCTCGGCTTGAACATCTTATGGCGCTGGTCAAGTCTGTGTGGTTCTTGGGAATCAAGGAAAAGGGAAGAAAATACTACTGGAAGCTCATCGGCTGGACATTATTAAGACACCCAAAGTCTCTCCCCATGTCAGTAACGCTTTCAATATACGGATTTCATTTCCGTAAGATTGTGAAGGGCTACATTCGGACCCTGGCTTTAAATAATTCCTGAGCCTTGCGGTAAAATAAACAAACAGCCCACCCAAACCGAATCCCGTAGAAATTGGCTATGGTTCCAGATATCCCCCTCCCCGGTGGAGCTACCAAACGAAAAGAACAGCCTCTTTACTCACATTTTGCCTTCGCATACAATTGCCTATAATAAGAAGTAGGTCATGAAAAGGAGAAAGATATGAAAGATGTATATCTCGAATTAAATTCAATAATCAATGATTTCTATAATAAATATAAAGGTCTATACTGCTCCCCATTAAGACAGGGCTTGAGCTAAGAGAGTAAAATGGCTGAAAGGAAAACAGCCATGAAAAGAAGAAAATGGGATCCTAAGACCAAAGCCATGATAGTGATAGAGGGACTCAAGGG